>JBJHBN010000034.1:0-11041 GCA_050485505.1 Opitutales bacterium
CCAAAAAAGAGGCTGAGGCCGTCGATCAGGATCAGGAAATCCAGGCCGAGCCCAGGAATCCAGCTGCCGACATGAACGAAGTTCTGCGTCCCGGCAGAGTGTCCGATGGTCTCGAGCACAATCAGTGCAAAGGAGAGCAAGGGAAAGGGGAGTGCAAACCAGCGAACGTTTGTTTTCAAACGCTCACCCAACAGCGCCAATAACACCATCCCGACGAGAGGTGCAAAGATGGCAATTAGAATTCCGCTAGCAGCCATAAGCCGCGGACTTTTGCAAGAATCATTCCAGTGTCAATTGAAACAGGGTGTTTATTGTCAGATACCTAAGAAAGGAGCCTCAATTGTTTTGATAAGGGGGGCTTCTGGAGAAAAGCAGGTTGGCTTCTGTAAAAAAGCCGGCCCCGTCGCTCCGACGGGGCCGGTCTCTGTGGACGGTGGAAAAAAGTGTCCGTCGAATCAGCTTTTGGCCAGTTTGCGGTCAACCGAAAGTGCACCTGCTCCACCGATGATCAGTGCCACACTTGCAAGGAGCAGGGTCAGGGCAAACTCCATCCCGTTGTTGGAAAGGAAAAAGGCGTCCGAGTGAACTTTTAGAATGCCAACGGCCATGGTTATCGCGATGAGCAGGGCTGCAGGGCGTGTCAAGAGTCCTAGAATTAGTAGGATGCCGCCGAAAAATTCGGCACTCCCAGCGAGGATCGCCATCAGCAGGCCGGGTTCGAGGCCGAGGCTTTCGGCGAAGAAATTGGCTGTGCCCTGGAGGCCATGGCCGCCCCACCAGCCAAAGAGTTTTTGTGCGCCGTGACCGATCATCACAACGCCAACGGCGATTCGGATAGGCAGAAATGCTGCGGAGTTGGAAGTGCTCAGGATTGTGTTTTTGATGCTCATTTTATGATTGATTTGAGATGAGAGTTATTTGACTGGAAATGAAGTTATCAGAGATTGAGGCCTTCGGCGTGCTGCCCAAGTTTGCGCATGAGTTCCGCAAATTGCCTGCGTTCGTCACCATCGAGCGCCGCGAAGAGTGCCTCAAGGTTGTCGGTGTGCTTTGAAAACGCCGACTGAATGCGCTCGCGACCGGAATCGGTAAGGTGGACCATAACCACCCGCGCGTCGTCCAGGGCCTTCTTCCGCCGCACCAGTCCCTGCTTTTCGAGGCGCTGAACCGCAGTGGTGATGGACCCACTGGTCAGGAGTACCTTTTCTCCAATGGTATTCACGGGTAGAGCCCCCTTGTGCAAGAGTACTTCCAGCACCGCAAAGTCTGAAAACGAGCGAAACCCACAGTCGCGAATACTGTTTTCATCAAATCGGCGCACAGCATGCGAGGCCTTCCAGAAGAGAAGAAACAGGTGAGCGCCGGAATGCTGATAGATTTTACTCATTGGGAAAGGAGTGAAAGCGGATTTCGTCTTGATGTCAAGGTAAATGTTTGGAGTGGTGGGTGGTGGGGCGTGGACGTCCCGTCCTCGTGTGGGGATTGAAAAGGTAAGGGCGACCTCGCCGAGGGCTGCGCGTGGACGCGCTCGAGAAAGGGTCCGTAGCGCGGCGGAACCGTCGGCGACGCTTCCCTACCTTTTTAGGCTTTTCAATTGGTCCTCCAAGCGGGACGGAGAAACCTTCTCGGCGGTACCGAGTTCCTGAGCATAGATTTGGACCCGGTACTCCTCGAGGAGCCAGCGGTATTGGCGTTTGGCTACAGTATCGGTGCCGAGTTGCTTCAAGGCCTGAACAAATTGACGTAGGCGTTGGGCTTTGTCGGCGTCTTTGGTAGGGTTCTGGGTGGCGCGGGTTTGACGGATTTCGAGGGCTTTGAGGTAGCGTGGGTAGTGCTGTAGCTGCGCCCAGCGGACCTCGATCAGGAAGCGCGGGTGGACCAGACCATTAAGGGTTTCGAGGGCATCCGGGAAATTTTTAAGGCTGAGCTGCAGTTGTGTCCATTGATTGAAAATCCCTTCCAGCAGGTCCACGCATTGGGGGATCAGGCCGCGGGAGCGTTCTTTGGCCTGGGTGATAGTGGCATCGAGGCGTTTTTGTTCAAGAGGCAGGACTTCCTTGCAGGTGAAGAGGTGGCTCCAAAGCATGAAGCGAACCTGGGCAAAGAGCGCTTTGGCCGATAGCAGAGGGCTGGCGAGCCATTCGACGCGCTTTAGTTCCTTTTGCAGGTCTTTTTCCAGCCAGCCGAGTTCGCGGCCCATCAGGTAGATCGCGAGGTGGATGAAACCGATTCGGCTGGCTGCTTCGGCCTCTTCGAGGGTTTCAAACAGGCGTAGTGATAGGCTTTCGTCTTTTTCCCGCTGGATGCCGGGGTAAGCTGGCACCGCCATGCCGTTGATCTGACCGATTTCGATCTGTTTTGGAAAATCAGGGAAATCCCAGCGGGTGAGGTTTACCCGCTCGTGTTGCGCGCGTGCCTTGCGCCAGATCTCCAGGCGGCGTTCGGCGGAGGTTTCTTTCTTGGCTTTGCCGTGTTGTACGGAATCGACCTGCTCGGCCACCTGCTGCCATTCGCGGCCGCTGGCGAGGGTGCGTTTGCGGTTGTCAACCACCGCGATGCGCGGGCGCAGGTGCTCTGGGATGCTGTCGGGATTCCAGTCCTCGGGCCACACCCGCAGCTGGTACTGCTCGCCGAGGATGCGGGTCAACTGATCGACCAGCGGTCCTTTGTCCTGCTGCACTTCGCGCAGGCATTTGCGCGCGGTTTCGGCCAGCGGGATGAGATGCCGTCGGTGATCCTTGGGCAGGGACTTGAGCAGGCACAGAATACGTTCTTCAATCCAGCCGGGAACCACCCAGTCGATTTGCGCCGGATCGAAGGATTGAAAGGTCTCGATCGGTACCTTGAGTGTCGCGCCATCGGTTTCGTCACCGGGTTTATAGGCGTAATCGATGCCGAAGACAGCATTGTTGATGCGCACGGATTCCGGGAAGGAGGCTTTGTCTTTATCGAAATCAAAGCGATCGCGGTCTACCAGATCGTCTTCGCTGATTTCCAGTGTCGAGTCATCGCCCTTCAACTCGTGCCGAATCCAGCGGGTCAGCTCCTTCTGCGAGCCCATTGGCGGAATGCGCTGCTTGTAGAAATTGAAGATCCGGTCGTCGAGCTCCCAGGTGTTGACGGCTCGCAGCCGGGTCTGGAAGTCCTCGATTTTCTCTCGTAGGGCGAGGTTCTTCTTGAGGAAGGCCGGTTGGCTGCGTAGCGCGCCTTGGACGAGACCGTGGCGGATGAAAAGCTCGGTGGCCACATCGGGTTGCAGCGGGAAGCAGCTGCGGCGTCGACGGGAAATTTCAAGGCCGGACAGGAGCTTGCGCTCATGCAGCACCACCCGCTCGGAACGCTCGTCGTAGACCGGTTCGGTGTATTTGGTCCGGATCAGGTGGGCTCCGAGTTCCTCAATCCAGGCCGGGTCGATTTCGGCAGCGTTGCGACCAAAAAGGCGACTGGTTTCGACGATCTCGGCACACAGAATCCAATCGGGTGTACTGCTCTTGACGGGGGTGGCTGGCTTCTTTCGGGCTCGCGCTGCTTTGGCGGCCTTGCGGTCGTAGAGCACCGAGCCTGGGAACAGGTCGATCCGGCGCTGGTGGGCCATGCGGAAGGTGTTGCCGAGCTCCTTTTCGGCAACACCGTGAAGTAGACCGCTGAGCAGGGCGCGGTGAATCTGGTGATATTCGGCATCGGCCTGAGCGAACTTAAAGCCGCCGATGTCGCGGATAGAGTGCTCCAGCTGGCTGTGGATGTCGCGCCATTCGCGCATGCGCAGGTACGAGAGAAAGTGTTGCTTGCAGAACTTGCGCAGCTTGGCCTGGGTCAGCGATTCCATCTGCTCATGGTAGGCTTTCCAGATGTTCAGCAGACTGAGGAAATCCGACTGCGGGTCAGCAAATTTACGGTGCATCTCATCGGCTTTATCAGCGGCTTCCATGGGCCGTTCGCGCGGGTCCTGGATGCTCAAACCGGCGGCGATCACCAGGATCTCGCGCAGACAGCCTTCCTGGGTGGCCTGCAGGATCATGCGCCCGACGGTCGGGTCCACAGGAAGGCGGGCGAGACGCTTACCCATTGGTGTCAGGCACCGGTCTTCGTCGATGGCACCGAGCTGGTGCAGTAGGTTGTATCCTGATTGGATTGCTCCGGCACTGGGTGGCGTGATGAAGGGAAAGTCTTCGATTTCGCCCAGACGAAAGGCCATCATGCGCAGAATGACTGCGGCAAGGTTGCTGCGCAGCAGTTCCGGTGTGGTATAGGCCGGGCGAGACTCGTAGTCTTTTTCGTCGTAGAGGCGGACGCAGACGCCGGGCGCTATGCGGCCGGCGCGGCCTTTGCGCTGGTCGGCCGAGCTGCGGGCCACGCGCTCAATCGGCAGGCGCAGGGCATTGCTCTGTGGGTGGTAGCGGCTCATGCGGGCGAGGCCGGCGTCGACGACAAAGCGGATGCCCGGAATCGTGATCGAAGTTTCTGCGATGTTGGTCGACAGGATGACCTTACGGCGCTGGCTCGAGCGAAAGATCTTTTGCTGGTCGCTGTTGCTGAGACGGCCGAACAGGGGCAGGACCTCTACCCGTTCACTGAGTCCGCCATCCAGCAGGGATGCGGTTTCACGAATATCCTTTTCACCCGGGAGAAAGCAGAGGATGTCGCCCGGTTGATTGAGGCTCAGGATCCGCTCCACGGCGGTTCCCATGGCTTCAATGTAGGTGAAGTCGCCGCTGTCTTCCTGCAGCTCGTCGATCGGCGCGTAGATTACGTCCACCGGGTAGGTGCGGCCGCTGACTTCGATGACTGGGGCGTCGTCAAAGGCCTTCGAAAAAGCTTCCGTGTCGATCGTTGCCGAAGTGATCAGGATCTTCAGATCCGGACGTCGCTTGCGCAGGCCTTGCAGGTAACCCAGCAGAAAGTCGATGTTGAGGCTGCGTTCGTGGGCTTCGTCGATGATCAGTGCGGAATAGCGTCGCAGGTCCGGGTCGAACTGAACTTCGTTGAGCAGCATGCCATCCGTCATAACCGCGATTGCGGTGGATGGAGCGGTCTTGTCGGTGAAGCGGATCCGGGCGCCGACAAACTGGCCCCATTCGGTTTTAAGCTCCTCCGACAGGCGGCGGGAGATCGACAGCGCCGCCACCCGACGCGGTTGGGTGCAGGCTATGCGACCGGATTCCACCAGACCGGCCTGCAGGCACATCTTCGGGATCTGGGTGGTTTTTCCCGAACCCGTCTCGCCCGCAATGATCAACACCTGGTGCTTGCGAATTGCCGCCACAATGTCCTCCGCCCGATTGGAAATCGGCAGTTCGGCAGGGTATTCAATAGCTGGCAGCGGAGGAGGCCGCCAATTTTTGCTGGATCGAGCCACAACCTCAGTCTTGGTCCGCTTTGTCGACCTGAGGCAATTCCTTTTTCATCCACTCCATGAAACGTTCGAGGGTTTTGTGGACGCCCATAATCGGTTGGCCGCCGCTGCGCTTGACCTCATCGGCTTGTGTTTCATCGAAAACCCGGACCCAGATTTTGACTCCATGCGGTTTCAGAAACTTTAGGATCTTGGATGCATCGGTAAAGCGACGAACCGCTATGATAACCAAACGGGCTTTGTCCGCATGTATGCGCCTCAAGGTTTTTTCCTGGGAAGCCTCGGCGGCCACGGCATGGATGTTCATGCGATTCAACCGCCTCACGATGACAGGGTCATCGTCAATAACAACCACCTCGCAGCCAGCGTCCCGAACCGGCACGGCCATGTAATCACCTGCGCGGCTGTAACCCAGTATGACCACATGGTCTTTCAGGTCTTTGGGCAACTGCCAGCGATTCCCTACCCAAGGATGCAGGCGCATGAGGAAAATAGCGACACGGTCATGGGAGATAAAAGGGGTCAGGGCCATGGTGCCCGCTGTCAGTAGCACGACCAGGGAGAAAAGCTCCGCAGAGATTTGATTCAGCAGGAACCCATGGAACACCAGAATCAGCGAGAACTCGCTGGTCTGGCTCAGCAGGAGACCCGATTCAATTGCTGAGCGCGCCGAAATGCCCGCCCGTTCGGCGACCCAGGTTACCAGAGGAACAGTGATGAGGATGAGACAGATGCCCAGTATCAATCCGTCGAGTAGCATTCCAGGCGAGGGGATCACAATCAATCCGCCCAGAGCTGTGAAAAACAATGCCAGAAAGAAACCCGATAGAGAGCTTACCATACCCCTGATGATGCCGCTAACTGGAAACGCGGAGAGGACAAATCCCCCATAAACGCACCCACGGCGAGAGGGAGGTCAAGCAGGTATGCCAGACCCACAAATATAAACAAAGCACTCAAAACCGTCAGCAGTAGGGTTTCTTCATCCTGACGCATCTTGACCACAATCAGCTGGATTAACCAGCGGTGACAGATCCAGGCCAGTGTTCCGAGAAGAACAGTTGCGCCGAAACCCCAGGCCATTGCCTCGACACCCTGGCCCGAGCGCAGGAGCAAAACCAGAATGACGATAATGAACACGTCCTGTAGGAGCAATACCCCGGAAACCAGTCGCGCATAGGGTTCGAACATTTGCTGGCGCTGTTTGAGCAGGCGGACCATAACCAGAGTCGAGCTGGCGGATAGGGCGAAGGTTATGTAGATCGCCTTAATTTGATCGTAACCGAGCGCGTATGCTACCAGATAACCAAGTAGGCCAATGGTGAAAAACTGAAGTATACCGACACGCCAAACAGCGTTCAGCTGGCGGTTTATGCGCTTGGGATTGAGTTCGATACCTACAAAGAAGACCAGGAAGATCAGGCCCATTTCTACTGCGGTGATCCAGTTTTCCGGATCCACCGCAGTGCCCGCGAACCATTGCAGACCGACCCCTCCGAGCAAATACATGGGGATCACCGGGAGCCGCAACAAGGCGGCAATTCCGTGTGCGGCAGCAGCGACCAGAATTATCAGGATAAATCCGATCATATCAGAATCCCTCCTCTTTCAACTGGCCACGTTGGGTGACCATTCCATCCAGCTTGGGCGTGAGAATAAAGCCGGTGTCCAGTTGCAGTAAGTCTTCAAGAATTGTTTGGTCGAAACCATGGATGGCGCAGGGGACACCGCATTGCTGGCAACGGTAGGCTATAAGTGTGTTGGCATCCTCGATTTGCAGGGCGGATACCACCAGCCGGGCGGATTCCAGGTTGGCCGCCTCCTGAACGGAATGGTAGTCAAAGTTGCCGATCAGTTGCTTTCCCGGCAAGTCAATCAGTTTACCGGGGTCGGTATCGATAGCCAGGACGCTATAACCGGCTCTGTGAACATCTTTTACGATGCAGCGCCCCATGTAGTTCATCCCGATGACAATTACATGCCCCTCCAGTTTTTCCGGTGGTTTTTCGTCCTCTTCCTTTTGAGCCCGGAAAGGCTGCAACAGTTTTAGTTTTTGGCAGAATTTGTAAAGTTGGGCGTTGTATATAATCATGTAGGCCGACGCAGCTATAGTGATGACTCCGACCAGTGCGGTTATCGACAGTACGGAGCTGCCAATCAGTCCGGATGTGACCCCCATGGCAGCGAAAATAAAAGAAAACTCGCTGATCTGGGCCACTGTCACGCTTGTGAAAAATGCGGTTTTTTCGGCGTAGCCCATACGGGTGATGATGAACATGAAGATCAACGGGTTACCGATAAGCACAAACACGCTCAGTACAACCGCTTCCTTCCAGAAGCCTGCCGCTTCGCCGAACTCCATTTGAATCCCCAGAGTCACAAAAAACACTGCGATGAAAAAATTCATCAAGGGGTGAACCCGTCGCCGCAGGTCGTCATTGTACGGCAACTGGGCGAGGCTCAGTCCTGCCAGAAAGGCACCGATTTCCAGGCTCAGGCCCATACCCTCGGCGGCCAAAACGATGAGAAAGCACCAGGCAATAGCCCAAACGAAAATAAGGTCCGGATTGCGCGCCGCCCAGGAAAAGGGCTTGGGCAGTATCCAGCGTGCTGCCAGAAGAATGCCGACTAAGAGCAGAATCATGCCGCCAAAGGCCAGCCCCACACCCTGCAGGATCGATCCCATGGTCGCGGCCTCACCGCCCCGGGCCAGACCAGCCAGCACAGTGAGGAAAATGACCACCACCAAGTCCTGGACCAGAAAAATTCCCACGGCGATGCGGCCATAGAGGCTATCCAGATCGCCCTTTTGATCCAGCAGCTTCACCACCACAACGGTGCTGCTGAAGGTCAGGGCGGTTGCCAGGAACAGGGACTCCATCAGCTCAAAACCCAGCAACCAGCAAATTACAAAGCCAAAGGCCGCAGTGAAGACTACTTGGCCGATGCCCGCTGCCACGGCGACCTTGCCGACGTCGCGAATTTTATTCAAACTCAGCTCAAGGCCTACCAGAAAGAGTAAAAGAGCAATCCCCAGTTCGGATATCAGTTCCAGGGCGTGATCCATATCCAGAATGCCCGTGATTGGGCCCAGCAGTAAGCCGGCAAAGATATAGACGACAATCGTTGGCATGCGGATCAGCTTGCCCAAGTAGGCAAAAACGGTTCCGGCGATGACGATCCAGCCCAGTTGTGCAATGATATCAAACTCCATACAGCCCCATTTTGTGGCAGACTGTTAAATGTCGAACGGAGGTCAATGCTCTGGACAGTATAATTGTAGCTGGAACGCCCTTCCGTAAGGGGTTCGAATGTAAAATTGAGGCCTCGAAGACTTTATATTAAATATCGGACTTGCATCATTATAAACTGGTTCCGTATTAAACTGCTACCTATGTCTGCCCATATGCCTAAATTCAACGATCCCGCATTGCCGTCTCCTCAAGGACTTTACGACCCTTCCCAGGAGCACGAAAACTGCGGCGTGGGCTTTTTGTGCCATTTGAAAGGCCTGAAGTCGCATGCTATCATCGAAGGTGTTCTCGAGATGTGCCGCAACATGGACCACCGCGGTGGTTGCGGCTGCGATCCGGACACCGGTGATGGCGCCGGGATCTTCTTCCAATTGCCCCACAAGTTTTTCAAAACCGTGGGCACTGAGGGTGGAATTGATGTTCCTGACGAGGGTCAGTATGCTGTAGGCACTGTTTTCCTCAGCAAGAACCCTGAGGAACGCGAAGAGTGCGAGCGGATTTACGAAGAAATCGTTGCTGAAGAAGGCCAGGTCTTCCTCGGTTGGCGCGATGTGCCGGTACGCAGCGAGTTGCTGGGCAAGGCCTCGGCGGAACGCGAGCCGGTTATGCGACAGATATTCATTGGTCGTGGCCCTGACATCAAGGATGCCGATCACTTTGAGCGTCGCCTCTACGTGATCCGCCGTCGCGCTTCGATGGACATTCGCTATCGCGGTGTCGAGGGAGGCGATGATTTTTACACGGCCACCTTGTCGGCCCGGACGATGGTTTATAAGGGAATGCTCACGACGGGGCAGCTGAGTGAGTACTTCCCCGACCTGCACCACCCGTACATGGAAACTGCTATGGCCTTGGTCCACAGCCGTTTCTCGACCAATACCTTCCCGTCCTGGCCGCGTGCGCAGCCTTACCGCTACATGTGCCACAATGGTGAAATCAACACGGTGCGCGGCAACGAGAACTGGGTGCGTGCCCGCGAGCAGTTGCTGAAGAGTGAGCTGCTCGGCAAGGACCTCGATAAGGTTCTGCCCATCGTGCGCACTGACGGCTCCGATTCCGCCAAATTTGACAACTGTCTCGAATTGTTGGTGCTGGCCGGGCGTCCGCTGCATCAGGCGGTGATGATGATGATTCCCGAACCCTGGGAGCGCCACGATCAGATGTCGGCCGCAAAACGTGCCTTCTACGAGTATCACGCCTGTATGATGGAGCCTTGGGATGGCCCGGCTTCGATAGCGTTCTCTGACGGGGTTTCCATCGGTGCCGTGCTCGACCGCAATGGCTTACGGCCTTCACGCTACTATGTCACCGAGGACGACCTCGTCATCATGGCTTCAGAGGTAGGAGTTTTGAAGGTGGACCAGTCCAAGGTGGTCAAGAAAGGTCGTCTTGAACCAGGGCGTATGTTCCTTGTCGACACCAAGGAAGGCCGGATTATTCCAGACGAGGAGATCAAGGAGCAGGTTGCTCGGAACAATCCTTACGAGAAATGGCTCAACGAAAACCGGATTTTCTTCAAGGACTTGCCCGAGAAGGAAACCAAGCCTGCGCTCAAGGGGCATGAACTGACCCAGTTTCAGCGCTGTTTCGGTTACACATATGAGGACTTGCGCTTTACGCTCGGGCCGACGGCCGAGTCCGGCAATCAGCCCTTGGGTTCGATGGGTAATGACGCACCGTTGGCAGTTTTCTCGGAGCGACCTCAATTGCTTTACAGCTATTTCAAGCAGCTGTTCGCTCAGGTGACGAATCCGGCAATTGACCCGATCCGTGAGGAACTGGTGACTTCTTCGATCACCTTCCTCGGCAGCGAGAGCGACCTCCTGCATCCGGGCCCTGACAATTGCCGCATGATTCGCCTCGAATCGCCGATTATTAGCAATCAGGAGCTCTCCCGCTTGCGCAAGATCGACAAGCCGGGTTTCCGCTCTATCACCTTGCCGATTCTTTTCCGTCCGGAGATGAATGAGCCGGGCCTTGCTGGTGGTTTGCTGCCGGGTAAGAGCGGTCGCACCGACATGGTCGACATGCATAAGGTCAATGAAGTGACGGGCCGTGGGCTCGAACGGGCGATGAACAATCTGTTCGAGGCGGCGGACGCCGCTATCCGCGAAGGTGCCAACCTGCTCGTGCTCTCCGACCGCGGAGTCGACTCGCGCCGCTCGCCGATTCCGGCACTCATGGCAGTCGCAGGTTTGCATCACCACTTGATTCGCCGTGGCAAGCGCTCGCAGGTCTCGATTATTCTCGAGTCCGCGGAACCGCGTGAAGTGCACCACTTCGCAGTCCTGCTTGGATATGGCGTCGATGCGGTGAATCCTTACCTCGCGATCGACAGCATTCAGGCGCTCATCGACAACGATGAGTTGAAGATGGACCCCGACAAGGCAATCCAGAATTACTTGAAGGGCTCGATCAAGGGTGTCATTAAGAC
>JBJHBN010000035.1:0-10840 GCA_050485505.1 Opitutales bacterium
TTTCCCAGTCGCTTCGAAGAGCCTTTTGGGAAAACACAGATCGAGGCTATGGCCGCAGGCTTGATAGTTGTTTCCAGTGGAACAGGCGGTTCAACTGAAATTGTTAAGCATGGTGAGAACGGATTGATATTCGAATCAGGTAATCCGAAGGATTTGGCTGAAACGTTAAAATACCTGAATGAAAACAAGGATGTCTGGCGGGATTTGGCAGCGAAAGGACAAGCTAGTGCCTTCAACTTTACGACTGAAAAATCAGTAAGTAAGCTCGAATCAATATTTGAGAGTCTAAGCCACGCTCGGAAATGAGATATTCGAAATGCACGTTAGCAATTAAAAAACGTAGCGGAGTGGCGACGGTTCAGGCTAAAACCTGTGCTCCAACAGTATGATATGAAGGGTGTTGGAGCCCGGCCTTCAGGCCGAACACGGGGCCTTGGCGTGTAGCGGAGAGACTTACAAGTCCTTCTGGAAGGGTTGGGTTGCAGGTTAGCGAAGGGCTGTCGCCTCTCCGCTACAATGGACTTCAGGCAATTTTCAGACGCGCTCTGGTGGTGTTGACCATAAAGTTATTTCCACTTTTGTGAGAGCGCCATGCTCCCTTGAACAAGGCAGCTGAATCTACTTAGATAATATTGAAGCGTTTTGATTTGGGCGGAAAGAACAGTGCAACGTTTCCGCAATTGGGTAGGAATTGACCTTTCAGCTTGAACTGCTGACACCAGGATTGCGCGATTTTCTGCTCTCCGGCCCGGTTGCAGTCATCAAGAAATATTGCAAAATCGTCCGCCAGTTTTTCGCGAAAAAATGGCAGTGCTGGATATCGGGATTCAGCGAGAGCCCGGCCTCCCGCAATGGGGCCATCCACCAACAGAAGATCTATCGCATCTGACGGTAGTGAAGTCTTGATCCGTTCGGTGTCATACCAGTGGAGCCCTGAAGGCGAATGATCGCAGGGCGTTAACGGTGCCTCAATAAATTCGACGGGCTCCAGATTGACACTCATTTGCTGAGCTTGCCTTCTGACTACGTCCTGCCAGCCCTTGTCGTTATCAATGCTGACTAATTTGGTTCCGGTCCCTTCTATAACACGTGCAATATAGAGTGTAGATATGCCACTGCCGCACTCCACGATAAATTTGCGATTGTGAATTTGGATCTCATTTAGAACCAAGGCCAATGATGCAGGCCGAATAGCTGACTGAGTCCACGGTAAATATCGACTTGGATCCAGCTTCGGAAGTTTAGCGTAGGCTAAATTGTCATTCGCAAGGCCGGTAAGGTCCTGTTGGAGACGGTTCAAGTGTTGCTCAATTTTCGCTTCTGCTGATCGAGGTGCGTCGTTGTCCTGAGTCATGTTTAGAGTCTATAGGGTGTGGTTTGTTCCGAGGGAAGAAAAAAGATCGGCTGTGTCTTAAACCTTGAACAACGGACAACTATGCTGATTTGTGAACCAACCGTCGACCCATAGTTCCATGGCTTCAGCTTGGAGGCTGCTGGAGCCCCTGGCCTTCCCCAGACGTGACCTAACCCTCGGTTGAAATATCCTGCTTTTTACTATACTTTTTTGTATGGACACAAATGAACTGAAATCATTGATCGCTAATCTTTGCGGCTTGTATGGGCCGCCTGGGCAGGAGGGGGAGGTGTCCGATTTTTGTTTTCCTTACTTGGAGAAGGCTTGCGACAAGGTCTGGAGGGATGAGATCGGCAATCTAATCGGGTATGTAAAAGGGCGGAGTTCCCATGAGGAGGACAGTGTTCGTGTTTTTGCCCACATGGATGAGATTGCCATGATGGTGAAGCGGATTGAGGATGATGGGACGATCCGGGTCGATCCTCTGGGAGGTATTTATCCAAATCTGCTTGGGGTGGGGCCAGTCGAGTTGTTGGGCAGGCATGAGCGCCATACGGGTGTTTTGGGCGTCGGGTCTGTGCATGTGACTGAAGAAAGTGCGGATGCTTACAATGTGCAGTATTCGATGGGAGCCCACGCAATGAAGTGGGAGCATATGCATGTGTTTACAGGGCTTTCCAAAAAAGAATTATATGCAAAAGGCATTCGTGCCGGGACGCGTGTGGTGATTCCCCGGGATCGCAGGGCTTTTACCGATATGGGCGATTACTGGGGTTCGTATTTCATGGATAACCGTGCAGCGGTGGCAACCGCTTTGGCTTTGGTCAAGGAGTTTGCTGAAACTGGCCAACGGCCATTTCCGGACCTTTACATCGTCCTCACCAGTGAGGAGGAAGTGGGTGCGCATGGTGCCAAGTTTGCTGCCAGAACAGTGCCGGCAACGCTTACGCTCGGACTCGATGTGGGGCCTGTGGAAGATGAATACAGCGTGGACTTCTCCGAGTCTCCTATTCTGGTCTATCGGGATGAGGAGGCGCTGTATGATCGCCATGTTGCGGATTACTTCCTCGAGTTGGCTGAGGGTGTGCCCATGCATTTGCAGACTGCTTCGTTTTCATGTTATCGCAGCGATGCCTCGCATGCGAAATCAGTTGGGCACTCTCCGTTTTCCGGTCTTCTGTGTCTGCCCACCCGAAACACTCATGGATTTGAAATCATACATCGTGATGCTGTGCCGAATCTCGTGCGGATTCTTTCCGAGTTCCTTAGCCGGGATTGCCATTCTTTATTGAAGCGTTTCGACGCGAGGAAATCAACAGTTCCTGTTTGAGGTTTTGTTTTCGTTGAATGGTTGCGTTTCCGGGGGTCTTCGCTTTGGTTTCCGGTCTTGCAAATTATGAGAGTATTTCGAATCGGTCTCCTGTTTGGAGTGAGTGCTGCCTTGCTTGGATTCGCGGATCTGCGCGGGGAGCGGATGGCGCTGAGTCTGCAGGATGTGCTGCAGATGGCGGAGCAGGCAAACTTTGAGGTGTTAATTGCCGAGGAGTCGCGGGAAGCGGCTCGTCAGGGAGTGGCGCGGAGCCGGTCCAACCTGCTGCCGCAACTGAGTGTGGAGGTAGACCAGAGTCGCTCGAAAAATCCTCTAGGCCAAGCCGGGCAGGGTATCGATCCTGGTGAGGCGGAACAGGGCCTGAACCGGACTTTTGTAAACCGCTTCGATGCGCTTATCCGGGCGCGAATGTCGCTGCTAAACCTGGAGGACCGGGCGCAGTTGGAGGTGTCGCGTTTTAACTTGCGAATTGTGGAGACGGAGATCGAGTTGGTGGTTCAGCAGATTTTGAATCGCATCGCAGACGCGTATTTTACCCATCACCGGAACTTGCAGCTGCTGGAGGTGATCGATGCCAATCTGGAGCGGGATGAAGTTTTACTGCGGGTGGCGCGGAATCAGTTCGAGGGAGGGGTGGCAACGCCGCTGGACGTAACCCGCGCGGAGGTTTCGTTGGCAACTAATGAGCTGGCCCGGCTTGCTCAGGAAACCGATGTGATGGAGAGCGGCCTGCGACTGAAGCGGATCCTGAACCTGCCACTGGGCACGGAACTTGAATTGCAGGCAGTCGACATCCCGGAGCGCGCTCCGGATGAATTGAACGTATTGGCAGAGCTCCCGCGCGTGCTGGAACGGCGTCCGGAGTTCCGCCTTGAGGTCGAGCGCCTCGATCGCAACCGTTACTCCCGACGGGCGGCGGATTGGCAGCGGCTGCCGAGTGTCGATGTTACGGGGAGTTGGGGGTATGCATCGGAGACTTTGGCCGACGACATGCGCGAACAGTGGCGCGTGGGGGTAGGAGTCAACGTGCCGATTTTTGAAGGCGGTCGGATTCGCGCCAATCAGTTGGAGGCGGATTCAAATATTCGTAGCCAGTCCTACGTGGTGCGGGATCTGGAACAGGCCATCGAAGCGGACTTGCGCCTGGCGGCGCAGGATCTGCGTAGCCGCTACAATCAGGTGGAAGTGGCGACCAAGACCGTCGACCTCAACCGCCGGGAATACGACCTCGCGCGCAATCGTTTTGAGGAAGGGGTTGCGGACAATGCCGATGTGGTGACGGCGATGGCGCGCCTTGCTGAGGCGGAAGGTGTTCTGGTTGACGCGAAGTACGCTTACCACTTGAGTTGGATTCGAATGGCCCGGTTGCGTGGTGATGTCCGGGACGTAATTCAGTCAATCGAATGAAAATAGGCCTAGCTCAAGTCAACACGACCGTCGGGGATCTCGACGGCAATCGTCAACGCATTCTGGATGCCTACCATAAGCTCGTCGCCGAAGGCGCCGAGCTGGTCGTCTTCCCCGAAATGGTGGTGGCGGGCTACCCGCCGAGAGATCTGCTGTTCAAATCGAGTTTTGTTCCGGACAACTTGAAATCCCTCGAGTTGATTGCCGGCGAAGTGGGCGAAGTGCCGGCTCTGGTCGGATTTGTCGCTCAAAATCCGGCAGAGCAGGGGCGGCGTTTTTTCAACGCTGCTGCCTGGTGTGAACGTGGTGCTGTCAAGTCGGTTGGGCACAAATGCCTGCTACCGACCTACGATGTGTTCGACGAAGACCGCTATTTCGAACCGGGCGAAAAACCTTTGCTCGTCGAGTGGAGGGGCAAGCGTATCGGGGTCACCATTTGTGAGGATATTTGGACCGGTTCTATGATCGAAACGGCCCGTAATTATCGTGTGAATCCGTTGAGCCAATTGCGTCAGCAAAAAATCGACCTGCTGCTCAACCTCTCGGCCAGCCCCTGGCACTCGGGCAAGGATTCCTCCCGACGGCAGATCGTGAAGGCTGCCGCCACTGCGGTGAAGGCACCAGTCGTCTACGTGAACGCCGTGGGTGGTAACGATGAGTTGATTTTCGATGGCCACAGTATGGCTATGCGTGCGGATGGGCAGTTGCTGTCTGGCCTGACTCCGTTCGGAGAGGACCTGAGGGTGGTCGATATAGATGGCCGCAGCGGCCAGACTCACCCCGGCTTTGAGCGCGAGAAGATGGCGGACATCAATGCGGCTTTGGTGCTTGGCCTGCGGGATTACGCCCACAAGAGCGGATTTCGCAGGGCGTTGGTTGGATTGTCGGGAGGCATTGATTCGGCGCTGACCGCGGCGATCGCCGCGCAGGCTCTGGGCCCGGAGAACGTCATTGGTATCAGTCTGCCGTCGGCCATTTCAAGTGAGCACTCGGTGGCGGATGCGGAGTCTCTGGCTGGAAATCTGGGAATTCAATACAACTCTTTGAAAATCGCCTCCATCGTCGAAGCTGCCGAAGCGGTGCTCGAACCTCTGTTTGAGGGCCTGAAGGCGGATGTGACGGAAGAGAATATTCAAGCCCGCGCCCGCGGATTGCTGTTGATGGCGGTTTCCAATAAGTTGCACGCGCTGCTCCTTACCACGGGAAATAAGAGCGAAATCGCCGTTGGCTACTGCACCCTTTATGGCGACATGGCGGGCGGGCTGGCTGTGATTTCCGATCTGGCCAAAACCCAGGTCTTTGCCCTTTGCCGCTGGTTGAACCGGGAAAAGGAGATCATCCCCTGGAATACCATCCACAAGCCACCCTCCGCTGAGCTTCGCCCGGACCAAAAGGATTCGGATTCGCTTCCGCCCTACGACGAGCTGGACGCCATTCTGAAAATGTATGTCGAAGAGGGCCGTTCGCGCGCCGAAATCGCCGCCGTCGGTTACGATCGCAGCGTCGTCGATGAAGTTGTGCGCAAAGTCGACCTCAACGAATACAAACGCAAACAGGCCGCCCCCGGATTGAAAATTACACCGCTCGCCTTCGGTGTCGGCCGCCGCATTCCGATCGTCCAGAAATACGTGAGCTGACGGAGTGCCGCGGAAGGCAATCGGATTCCACTGACTCTCGGCGGAACCGTCGGCGACGCTTCCCTACCTTGGGTCAAGCGAATCAACAAATGCCTTGTAGAGCGCCAAACCCTTGGCTTGGGACTTTTCCGGGTGGAACTGGGTGGCGTAGATGCGGCCTCGGGCGATGGCGCTGCAGAAGGTGAGGGGACCGTAGGTCGTCTCTCCCCAGATGAGGGAGGGGTCTGCAGGCTCACAGTAGTAGCTGTGGACAAAATAGAATGCGCTACCGTCGACTTTGGCTGTGTCGAGGGTCGTCGATTTGCCGAAACGGACGGGATTCCAACCCATGTGCGGGATTTTCAGGCGCGAGGCGGAGTCAAAGCGGAAACGGCGAATGCGTCCGGGGAAAATACCGAGTCCGGGAGTGTCGCCTTCTTCGGAAAACTCGAACAGGGCCTGCATGCCCAGGCAGATGCCGAAAAACGGCTTGTCGGCTTGGATCCATTCTCGGATGAATTGATCCCAACCGCGGGATTTGAGCAATTGCATGGTGTCGACGATGGCGCCTTGCCCGGGGAATACCAGGGCATCGTGGTGATCGACTTCGGATGGGTCGCTGAGCAGCTGAACTTTGGCTCCTGTGGTTTCCCAGGCGCGGCGTACGCTGTGCAGGTTGCCCATTCCGTAATCGAGGACTCCAAGAAGGCGATTGCTGTGAGAGGATTGCATCAGAACAGCCAGCAAATCCCCTGCCGCGACGGTGGCAAGCTCAAGCTTGGCTGTGGCGCCGGTAGGTGTCCTCAAATTCCTGAATGAACTGCGCGAAGGTGCGCGCCATGCGCGGGTGGTTGCGGTGGGTGAAATGCCGCTGCAGATTGCGGCAGACCCGGCACAGCACTTCGCCCACGGGCGTTGGATTGAACCAGTTGGGATTCACCTGCAGGGATTGTCCATGCAGCTCCTCGTGCAACTCTTCGAGAGTCAGCATGCGGCCGCGGTCAAAGGCATCGACGAAAAAGGGTTCATCCTGCTGGAAACAGCCTACCAGAAAATGTCCCGGCAAGGCCACAGGGTCGAGGCGCATACCCGCCCGCTCGGCAACCAGCAGGTAGAGAATGCTCAGGCTGATCGGCAGACCCTTGCGCCGGCGCAGCAAGGGCGCCATAAAACTGTTCAGGGGGTCTTCGAAGTCCTCTACGTTGCCCCGGAAGCCGAATTCATGAAACAGGACCCGATTGAGGATTTTGCACTGTTCCCAGACCGATTGTGGCTGGACTGTCAATTCCCGAACCCGCTGGGCTATGGTGTCGAGATACTCCCGGATAGGCCGCAGTTCGAGGTCTGGCTCCAACACTCGGTTGAATAGGAACATTCCAGTTTCAAGGTCGTAGCGCAGGGATTGAATAAAGGCGATCACTGCGGCCGCTGGGTCCGGGCCCTTTAAATTTTTCAGCATGCGCAAGGCCGCTTCGCGGGTCCCGCCGGACTGTTCGCGTGCCGCCTTTCGCAACAGGCTGAGTCCAACATCTCCCAGGCGCGCGAGCTCTTGATTCAGAGCTGTTTGCACGGTAGGCGAGGGGTCATCCAGTAAAATGCAGATGGCCTGTTCGCGTGCTTCACTGATAATCCGCTCCGTCACTCCAAAGTCTTATACAATTCAATTTTCAGATTTGCGCAATCCGAAATGGCCTCTCAGGACGCTTTGCCGTCAGCCAATGGCCGCCCTTGCAATTCCCTGAATGCACTGTTTACTATATGGATAATGGAGCATCAGCGCATGGAAGCTTTCCGGCGGGGAGTCGGCAATCGTTGCCCCCGTTGCGGGCGTGAGGGATTGTTTGTAACGGCCTATCGGCTGCACCGGGATTGCCCGGATTGTGGATTGCCACTTGAGCACGAGGATGGCTGGGCATTGGGCGCGATCCCGTTGAATTATTCCCTGACCTGCCTCGGCTGGGTGCTGCCGGTTTCGATCATCTTTATTTTGGGAGGCTTCAGCCTCAAGACAGCGGCGATTATTGGAGGGCTCGGAGCCGTGGTTTTGCCATTTCTGACCTATCGCTACTCGAAAAAGGTCTGGGTGGGACTTTATTACGCCATTCTGCCCCGTGAAATGCGCGTTAGGGCCGAGGGCGAAAAGGGCGACATCCACGGGTGAAGCGCTGAATTCAACAACAGGCGAACGCGCACTTGACGCTTGCCGCGATTTCTTCAGGCTGAAAGGTTTTATCCGGTATGCTTCTCGTAATCGATAATTTCGACTCGTTCACCTATAATTTGGTCCAGTATCTGGGCGAATTGGGAGTCGAGCAGCGCATTTTTCGCAACGATGAATTGGACGCCCCTGCGGCGTTGGATTTGAAGCCTTCGCGGGTACTCATCTCGCCTGGCCCCTGCAGCCCTGCCGAGGCGGGAAACAGTCTGGAATTGATCGATGCCTTTGTGAAGGCGCGGGTTCCGCTGTTTGGTGTTTGTCTGGGGCATCAGTGCGTTGGCCAATACTTTGGCGGGCGCATTGTTCGCGCCAGTCGCCTGATGCATGGCAAGACCTCGCCGATTTTGCACGATGGCAGCTCGGTTTTTGCGGGCTTACCGTCGGGTTTTGCCGCCACCCGCTACCATTCGCTGCTTATTGAGCGCGATAGCTGCCCGGAATGCCTGCGCATCACCGCGGAGACCGCAGAAGGTGAGATAATGGGAGTTGCACACAAGGACCTTCCGGTCTGGGGTGTGCAGTTCCATCCTGAATCCCTGGCCACGGAGCACGGTATGAAGATGCTCGAAAACTTTCTTGCCCTCAAGGCAAACCCCTAACTCAAAGCTATTTACCAACCCATGAGTAACGATAAGAAACAAGCGGACGTATACGATTCCTCAAAAATTCAAAAGCTGGAAGGCTTGGAAGGGGTGCGCAAGCGCCCGGACATGTACATCGGGGACACCAATGAGCGGGGTCTCCACCACTGCGTGTTCGAGATTGTGGACAATTCGATCGACGAAGCCCTTGCCGGGTATTGCAACGCCATCAAGGTGGACATCCATGGGGAGGGTTCGATTTCGGTTGAGGACAACGGCCGCGGGGTCCCAGTCGACATGCACCCCAAATACAACATGCCGGCTCTCGAACTGGTGATGACCAATCTGCATGCCGGGGGTAAATTCGGCAAGGGTGCCTATCAGGTATCCGGTGGATTGCACGGGGTCGGTGCCAAGTGTGTGAATGCGGTTTCGGAATGGTTCGAGGTGGAAGTCAGTCGCGATGGCCAGGTTCACCACATGGGCTTCAGTCGGGGTAAGACCACCGAGAAGATGAGTATTATCGGCAAAACCAAAAAGACCGGAACCAAGATTAGCTGGTTGCCGGACCCGGAAATCTTCCTCACCACCCGCGAGTTTAAATACGACATCCTGGCCAAGCGCCTGCGCGAACTGGCCTTCCTCAACCCTGGTATCGAAATCGTGCTGAATGACCAGCGCAGCAACCGTAAAGAAACCTTTTTCTTTAAGGACGGTATCAAGGAATACGTTACCTTCCTGAACCGCGGCAAGACTCTCATCCACCCGAACCCGATCGCTTTCAGCGGAGACGCTCTGGCGGATGAGGGTAACAAGGAAGGGCCGCGCATCATTGTCGACATTGCTTTCCAATACAACGACGGTTACAACGACACCATTTATGCCTACGCCAACTCAATTCACAATATTGAGGGAGGCACCCACCTCAGCGGCTTCCGTACGGCTTTGACACGGGTTATCAATAACTACGCAAAGGCCAACAATCTGGTGAAAGAGAAGGATCCGAATCTTTCCGGAGACGACGTACGCGAGGGTTTGACCGCAGTGATTTCCGTCAAGGTTCCCGAGCCGCGCTTTGAGGGCCAAACCACAACCAAGCTTTCCAATGGCGAAGTCGATGGCATCGTTCAGCGCATCGTCGGTGAAAAGCTTAAATACGAATTTGAAACAACGCCTTCACTGGCCAAGAAGGTCATTGACAAGGCATTGACCGCTGCCCGCGCTCGCGACGCCGCCCGCAAGGCCCGCGAGACTGTGCGCAAAAGTGCGATGTCTGCCGGCGGTCTGCCGGGTAAGCTGGCGGATTGTTCGGAAAAGGATCCGACCCTCTGCGAACTCTTCATTGTGGAGGGCGATTCCGCAGGTGGTTCTGCCAAACAGGGCCGCGACCGGCGTTTTCAGGCCATTTTGCCGCTGCGCGGAAAGCTCATTAATGTGGAAAAGGCACGCATTGATAAGGTGCTGAACAATAATGAAATTCGCACTATCATCACCGCCATGGGCACGGGTATTGGCGATCACGAAGGCGACGGGGCTTTCAACCCTGAAAAGGCGCGTTACCACCGGGTGATCATTATGTGTGACGCCGATGTTGACGGTGCCCACATTTCAACCTTGTTGCTGACCTTCCTTTACCGGCAGATGCGTGGACTTATTGAAAAGGGCTACGTTTACATTGCCCAGCCGCCGCTCTACAAGATCAAGCGCCGCCGCCGCGAGCAGTATGTGGACAATGATGAGCAGCTGAACCGCATCCTGCTCGAGCTGGGCTCGGAGGATATGGTTCTCCGGCGCTTGCGGGACGACCATATGTTCCCGGCTGCCAAAGTGGACCGCATTGTTGAAGCGCTGGCCCGTATGGAGCAACTCGGCAACGGGGTTACCCGCTACGGTTGCACGCTTCAATACTTTCTTGATCAGAAGCGTGAGGACAATGTCCTGCCTAAATACCTGGTGCGCATGCGAACCGGTAACGAAGAGAGTTTCCGCTTCCTCAAGGACGAACAGGAGCGCACCCAGTTCATCGCCGAGGAGCAGATCGAAGATGCCTTTGCCGAGGTCCTGGTGCGCCAGGTAGAGCACAACGGTCGCACGGTCAACCAGCGCATCAGTATTCACGAGATTTTCGAGGCCAGTGCGATGACGAAGATTCTGAAGGAAGTCTCCAAGCTGGGCTTGGATGTCGAGCAATGGTCTACCGGAGATAAACCCCGCTACGAGTTGATCGAGAATCATGGCCAGGCAGAGAAGGAGAACCGGATGGAGCTGTTCAGTATCTATGAGTTGCTGACGAAGATCCGTGAGCTCGGACGCCGTGGTCTCAGCATCCAGCGC
>JBJHBN010000036.1:0-10752 GCA_050485505.1 Opitutales bacterium
CCAACTAAAACCCACGACTTTGCCAAATGCAACCCCCTCACTCCTCCTCATACGGCGCACCCAATTGAATCACTGGCACCCTCGCCTGAACCGGAACGTACAGCAAGCCGTGCGTAGGCATGTAGTATTTGACGGTATCGGCGTCCAGACCTTCACCCGTCACCTCGACGCCATCGACCGAATCCCAATCCAAAATATCTGCTTTCGACAAATTCAGAATAGCATCTGTCCGTTCACTGCTCAGGGGCAGAGGCCAGGGACCCCAATGGTGGTGCTGTGCTCTCCATCGACGGGCGGCACCCAGTTCCGGATCATTTGGGTCTTCCTGATACTCCGGTACCACGATAAATAACTCAGTACCCGGCGCGTGCTGGATCATCCCCGGACGTGCATATCCATCGTCCTCCGATTCGGCTACATACACCTCATCGTCGTCATAAATGAACAATACCTTGGCCCCTTCCACCGGATCGCCATCTGCATCCTGCAACCGCACTTCGAGAACCGACCAGTTGTCGGTCAGTTCGGGTTGAACGTAGCGGGATGTATTTTCTGCTGCTGCTTGCCAGCGTTCGCGAAACTCCTCAAGCCGTTCACGATTCATCCAACCAGATGGAGAACGAATTGCTTGAACGATACTGCGCAATCCACTTGCGATCGATTCCCCCGGATCATCGAGAAAGGGCTGAATTCGCTCCAACAACTCTCCACGTTGCAATCGGATGTAATACCAGTAGGTCTCAAAGCGCAACCAGTGCCCGTGTTCGTCCTTTCCAAACACGTCCTGCCAGGTGGGAACAGCAGTTGCAGCGGCATACCGATGCCGCCCGTCCTCATACCTTTCGGAAACGTGATGACGTCCCCAGCCCAGCCGTTCGATGTCTAATGCTTCGTCCCTGAAAACCGGATTGGAAACGGTCTGGTTCTCAAAGTGGTGATTATAATCCTTAAGATCGAACCTGAAATCCAGCAAACAAATATCGATCTTTCCCCGTTGCGGCACACCCGGCAGGTGATTAACCTCAGCATGGGTAAGCAGTATAGGATGCCTGCGAGTCAGTCGAATGGATTCTGGTGACAGCGCATCACCTCCGAGATTGTATGTATGCTCCCTAGTTTCCAGCGGGTGCTTTCCCCATTTCAAACACATTTTTGCAACAAACCGAAGCCCCTTCTTAACCTGTCTCTCTTTAAGCGGTGCATTCCCCGGATCGCCTCCGTTCCAGGCCGACCGAATGGTCGTCCCGACAGCGCCCGCAAAACAAAAGCCAACAGCGTTCGAATTAAACTGTCTGGTGTGTTGAGCGTTGGTCGCCGATACTCCGTCGAGATTGGCACTGACATCACGGTTCTCACTTCTTATACGGAAGGTGTTTGTTCCAAACACAATGTAGTGATAATCATTGCCAGCAGCACCTGGGGTGTAGTTTCCTCCGGTCCAATGCAGAACGATGCTGGATGGACCCCGCCCACCTAGGTCTTCTAGCGATTGAATTCTTGGTTCAGGCATAGGGCTAGCTCACTTTTGAGGTTACCGCTCCACCCCGCTCGGCGCAGGAATAGGAACGATTTTAAAACTGATGGTGCTGGATGCCTCGACCTTGTAATCGAAGCGGTTGCTGTAATTTGCATCCACTGGGGTTGCGCGGGCGGTGATGGCGGGTTTTTTATAGAAGGGAGCGATAGGCTTTGCTGTCGCGGCGGCCGGTTTGGGTTGTTTGTGCTCGCCCTCAATACTCATCGACAACTTGAGCTCCGCTGTCACTTCGGGAATCTGATACCAAGTGGGCTGGTAGCCGATTTCCTTCAACGCGGCTGCGGTTTTGTCACTGCTGTTATAGATCTGGTCGATGGTTTCCAGGGCGGCGACATCGAGGTCGCGCTGGGCCTGGGCAACGCCCTTGCCGACCGATGCGATGAGATCGCCGATCGGGCTTGAAAGGGGTTCCAGTTTCAGCAGCTTGTCTTGCGTATTCATAAATTAGGATTTTTTGGATTCATTGGCACGACCAATCAAAACAGTCAGGGTAGATCCGGCTGGGAGCTCGGCATTCCGACCAGCTGCAGGAATTTGTTTCAACACCCGACCAACCCCTTCGCTGTCAGCGGGGACGCCTTGTTGGCGGACGTCGATCCGGAGTTTGCTCTCACGGGCGCGAATGCGCGCCAGAGATTCGGTTTGTCCAACCAAGTCAGGAACCGACACCGTGGGATTACGTTCTGCTTCAGAAGCAGGAGCGAAGTCGTAGGAAAACTCACTCAGAATGTCGCGCAGATCCTTGGATTCCTGAGCGGTCGGCAGACGGAATCCATTTCCTTCATCATTTGGGATCAGCCGGGTTTTGAAGGAGACCCGTCCCAGTTTGTAGGTACCTGAAGTCGCTTGGATCGACTCCTGCGCCTGCTTGATCTGCTGTTGACTCGACAGAACCAGGTTCTGGATCGAACTCTGCTTGAGGGTTGCCTCCCTGAGCTCGCCAATCTCTTTCTCTTTTTCAGCAATCAGCCCGCCAAAGCGCTGTTCGACTTTCTGCACCTCCTCCTGAATCTTTTTCGAGACTTCAACTTTTGGGATGGCCGCTTTTTTGAAGTCCCTGAGTTCGCGGAGCTCGGCCTTCAGTGGAGCTTCAATTTGTTGAATAACTTTGGAATCCACTTGGTCAATGGACACCGCGCGCAAGGATTCGGCTGCCTTGGGGTCGAGCTTTGCGGTCTGACCCAGGTTGATCGACTCCACCGCAGCAGTTCGCGCCATGGACAGTTGTTTAACCCCAGCCACAGAGCTCGCCTGCTCAGCATCGGGTACTGCGATGCGACCGAAGTCGACGCTTGTGCCTTGGAAATTCTTTGGTGTGTCACTGAGTACGACCAGACGGTTTCCGATTCGCGCTCGAACCATCAGGCGCGGCTGGAAGGGTGCATCCGGCACTTGCAGGTTAAACTGCACCTTACCCTGTGCATTGCTGGTGGAAGCCGCACGCTGGGTGGCTTGGCCGCGGGCGTTGAAGGTGCAGAGTTGAGCAGCCACCTGGGCGGCTGGCTTGTCTTTGGAAGTAACGAGGGTTGCTTGTACGGTTAATCTCACTGGGCTATCCTCAAGAGTTGTCCGGGGTTTCAAAAATCAGGCTCTCCGACATTCCGGCGGCAAAGACGGCGATGGCGATTTGTTGCCCCGGCTTCGTCGTCACTTTGAGTGTCGCTGAGGCTTCACCCGTCTCCTCCGTCAGCACGACAGCCTGAAGAAACCGCGTTCCGGCAGGCAGCTCTTCCAGGCCGTCCTCCAACTGTCCCTGAGCGGATGCTTCTTTGTTCAGATACTCGCTGTATTCACGATCCACGTTGAACTCCACCTCTGCCCCGACCAAGGCTTCGCCAAGAGTATTACTCACTTGGGCAACAACATCGAATTCGGTTTTTTTGCCCGTGTCGCGGATCCTCAATTGAACGACTGGAATCGGCGCTCCACCATTCGCTGGAACCGAGACAAAGCGACCCTTAATCGTACTCGCTGCGCTGGCTTCAAAGCTCTCGGACGAAGAGGTATTGGCAGGGTTCAACGGAATCGCCCGAATCTTCGGCTGCAGCAGTTCCACCCTTTGAGGAATGCTGGCCATCGAGGCCAGCCGGGCAACTCCAGGATCCTGGTTGGAGGATTCCTGTTCCTCCATTTCAAAAGCCATCTTCAGTTCAAATTCCAGCGAAGGGATATGATAGCTGATCGGACTCTCGCCCGGTCGCGCAACGTGAATCTGACTCAGTTCCTCCTGTGCCTTGCGCAGGCCGTCGGCGATCCCGACCAGGTACTGGTCGATGGTTCCGTTGATTAAATTCTGTCCTTTTTCAATTGGCATAAAAAGCTTTCTTCTTAACTAAAGCGTGCGAACTCTTCCCGTTTCGCCTCCAGTTTACGTAAGGCCATACTCCGCCGCTCCTCCAACAAGGCCTCTTCTTTCCTCTGGACGATGCGTTGCTGGCGAAGCTGTTCCCGGACGTCCTCCAGACGCTGTGCGTGCAGACGCTTTTCCTGCAAACGCTCCACGGCCTGATCCTGCTGGGCCTGTTGCTTTGCCCGAATCAAACGTTGCTGCAAACGAGCCTCCATGGCTTCGCGCTCGCGCTCCAAGCGGGCTTGCTCCCGCCGTCTTCGCGCCGCCAGCCGTGCCTCGCGCAAACGTCGCTCCCGCTCTTCCTGAGCTCGCAGACGCGCCTCCTCCGCCTCCAACAATCGCTTGCGCTCCAAGCGCAATGCCTCAAGGCGCCGTTTTTCGAACAACTGCCTCAGTTCCCTCAATCTCCGGCGTTTACGTTGCTCAATGCGGGTCTGTTTGCTGTGAACAAAAACCGGATAAGCTAACTCTTTGCGCCGGGCATCCGGATCCTCCTCATCGTCGGCTACCGGTATCCCGGCACAACGTTTGAGATCGCGCTCAAGCTGCTGATGCCGGCGCAACAACTGCTTGACCCCTTCCGGCACGTCCGGGTTGTCAAACAATTCGGCAATGCTTTTCGGAGCATCGGAAGTAGTAGCCGCCTGTTCCCTGTCCGCGCTCTTCGGCTGCGGTTCCGGATCAAGAAAATCTTCCCAACTGCGGTAGCTATCCATTGCTCGCGGTTACACCCTTCCCTTAATTCTCGATCAATGCGCGAATACGCTCTTCCAACACACGAGGCGCCGGCACGTTGACCAGTTTGGTCCGCAGCAAACTCGAGCCTTCGGCAGTATATTGATACTTGGCCGCATAGGATGCATTGACTGAGCTCGCATTGACCGAAGCGCCACCTCCGAGGTAAGGGATTCCAACCAATCGTCCCGATGCCTGCGCACTGCGTCGACGGTGTGAATTCTCCGTCTCCTGACTCATACTGATAGATACCTTCACTTCAATAATCGTATCGACAAATTGATAGAAAGTCGGGCTGAAGCCCAGCTCCAGCATCGACACCTGCTCACCGTTGAAGCGAACCTTGGTCGCGGGAATCGTAATGCTTTCTTCGGGATTCTCTGGATCCGGGATTTCCGTTTCAACACCGGACATCACCTGTGCCAATTGAATGGAGGTCTGGTCGAGCGCAAACTGCGCCTGGGCAATGGACATTCCCAGCTTTTGCACCATTTCAGGGAAAGGCACATCGAGCAGGTCCTGTCCGACTGATGATTCGTTAGCCATGGGTATTCCTTTTCAATCGGGGATTAATTATTCTCAGCAAGGCGGCGAATCCGCTCTTCCAATGCCTTCGGTGGTGGCACCGGAGCCAACTTGGTGCGCAGTAGGCTGGAACCCTCCGCACTGTAACTGTATTTGCTCGAATAGGTGGCATCGACCGTGGTCGTGCTGGCCTGATTGCCGCCAAATATTCGGCGGAAGAATCCAGGCGAGCTGGACTCCTCGTCTACCGTATTGGTTTCATCCAGGGTTTCCTCGGTCATCTTGATTGCGATTTTCACCTCAATGATGGTATCTACGAACTGATAGAAGGTCGGCGTGAAGCCGAGTTCGATCATGCTGACGTCTTCGCCATCAAAACCGATTTTGTTGCGGCCCATAAATTTGGCCGTGGTGATGCTAGCTTCATCCAGCTTTACCTGGGCTTCCGCGATCGCAAACGCCATATTGCGAATCATGTCCCCCATCGGGACATTGAGTAGATCTTTTCCTATGCTTTCTGCCATTGTTCAAGTTATTTGGTGTGTTTGTTTTCAGTGAAATTTTCTCAAACTCCGTTCAATCATCGTTGTCTTCCTTCGTCTCTGACTGCAGAAGACGGGCCAGGGCCGACGGACTCGGGACAGCTACGAAGTGAGCCTTGATGGAACTGGAGGCGCTGAGGTCGTAGGAGAATTTTGAACTGTAGGAGGCGTCGACCGAGGCGGAAAATATACCGTACCCCGCTCCTATCGATGCACCAACCGAAACTTCGGTGGATTTGCCCATAGTAAGGGACACCTTCGCCTCCACAGTGGCATCCGTGATCTGATAGAAGGTCGGACCGAAGCCCAGCTCCAGCAAAGAGCGCCTGCGGCCCTCTTCTCCGGACAGCTCCACCCCATAGCCCTCATCCTTACGGGCCATCATCTGCGCTATCTCCACGGAGCTTCGGTCCATGCTATGTTGAGCATTCGCAATCGCCCGGCCCAACTCCTCGACCATCTGCGGGAGGGGTGCCTGAGTTACGGCTTCCAATTGCTTTTCCATTCAAAAGGTCCCGATCAGGTTTCTTCCTCTTCTTCCTCAGTCTCGGGCTCTTCCGGTTCCTCGGGCTCTTCCGGTTCAGCGGAATCATCCTGACTGGCGGATTCGGCATCCGCATGGCGTCGCAGCGCTTGGGTGAAGGTCGCAGGCGATGGCACCGAAACGAGCTTAGCGGTAACGCGGGAGGAACCTTCCTGTTCATAGCCAAAGCGACCGTGCACATCGAGGCTGACCGGACTGCCCATTGGAATCAGGGACTTGGCCCCTTCCGTCATATCCAGGTCCGCCCCTCCCTCCACCTCGAGAGTGATGGTCATCTTCACCTCCAACTCCACTTCCTGAAAGTGGTAGAAAGTCGGACTAAAACCCAGTTCCAGCAAGGAACGTTCGACAACTTTGCCGTTCTCATCCTTGAGCGGAATTTTGGTTTCTCCCAGCAAGGCTCCAATCTGAACGCCCGTGGCATCCATTTCATACTGAGCTTTGGCGATCGACTTGCCCAAGCTTTCTATGAGAGCCGGGACCGGCGCATCCAACAAGCGCTGGCCAATACTAAAACTATCTAGGAACCTATTCATTTCGTGCCTTGTGGTTAGCGGTTTTGTGGCATGGCCATCGGGCCAAAAATTTCAGAATCGGAAAGTGTCGTGGCGATGTCCGGACGCACGGTCTCAGCCCTCACTGAGAAATAGGCGTGACTGTTCTGCTCTTCCTGCAATCTCCGTGCATCAATGTGCAGACGGGCCCGGCACCACCGCAACAAAGTGTCAGCCAAGGGTAATTCGACATCGAGTTCCCCGGCAATCCGACAGGCCTCTGCCAGCGCAGTCTCCGCGGCCTCACGGTTCCCCATCTTCAGATGCACAATCCCCCGGCGTTGCTGCAAGACCGCAGAGTCGTAGAGCATAAGCTCATTGCTCAGTCCTGAGCGCTCCTGCAAAGACTCAACCTCGTCGCAGTATTTCAGCACAGCATCCAAGGAGCCGTCTTGCTCCAAGGCCTCGACCAAGCATTCCAGATAGTGCCGAAAAAAAGCTTCCGGATCTCCGGCTTCCACGGTCAGGCGCATGGCGATCCTGTAACAACCCATTGCCCGGACAAAGTCTTCCTGCAGAGCATGCAGCTTGCCCTGTTCGGCAATGCGCAAATGGATGCGGTGTTCGATTTCTTTTTCCGTTTCAGCCATAATTTCAAATCTTGAGTATTTTTGACTCAGTTCCCTGACGGGTCAGCTCGTGTCGAATCCAGCGCGCCTGCAGATCGCTAAACGGCCCTTCAAATTGCAGAGGAACCGGTCCGCTCAAGCGGCGCAGCACTTCGGCTTCCGACAAGCCAGCCAGCAACCGGAGAATTCGCGCAGTCTGCTGCCGATCGCCCAATGCCCCGACCCGAAGCGAGAAGCACTGCCAGGATAGCAAATGGCTGCGCGCTCTAGCTTTTAACTCGGTGAAAGCCCTTATGTGTTCCTCTTGTTGTGTGGCGTTCAGACTACGGCCAACAACAACTGGCAGCGCCTCCAGTAAGCGCCGGCCCGCGGCTTCCGGAATACCCAACATCGCATGCATATACGCGACCAAATCCAATGGATTCGGCCCCTGTTCACACAAAACCAGATCATAACGGGCGTAGTCCCGGTTAAGAACCTTGATCCCAGAAATGTGCCGCATCCACTCGCTACGATAAGCCTGTAGTGTATTCCAGTCCAAACTCAAAGCCAATAGGCCAGATGGCTGTTGAGTAGATTCACTTAGGCACTGGGCATCAATTCCTGCAGCCGCAAGCTGTTGCTCAAGCCGACGCATGCTGGAACGGTCTTTGGGATCCAAATACAAGTCATAACAGGCCTGCTGGGGACGCGAGGCATCGACCTTTGCTCCAGCCCGCTCAAACCGCTCCCGCAGCGCTGCAACAGCTGCTTCGGATAGATTACCCATTACCACAGCGGGGCTTTGACAAAGCAGTTCAACGGCCTTTTCGGGTTGCACCTGCAGTAGATCCACCAGCTCACTGAGGACCTGTGTTATAGCGTCTATACGATCAACAACCAATGCTATTTCCCATTCACCGACCCCGGAATCCCTATTGTAGGATTCATCGACCACCCGGGTGCATGCTCCCGCCTGATTCAGCAGCTTACTCAGTTTCTCCGCTTTCCCCCGTGGCAAACCCTTCATCAAAACCCCCGGCGCTTGGAAAAGGCACTTTGCTACCTGAGACTGAGACTTCCCGGACAGCTGGGCAAATTGCCGAATTAATGCACTTCCACAATTGCCCGGAGACTCGACGAGTAAACCGAAAGATCGGGCTGTCGAAGAACCCTCGGATGGGCTTTCAGCGCAAACGGACCCTGAATTGGTGGAGTGAGATAGCATCGAGACGTGCCCGACTCATAGATCGACCCCAGAGCACATCAAACATAAACCTTAGAATAACTTATTATTACAGCATCTTTACTTATGCTCATGCCTACCCTCTAGCTCCTAAGGCGAATTCTCCCTCAGTTATTGAGGGAAAATTAGGGGTTGATGAGAATGAAATATTTGAAATGCACGTCGACGATTTAAAACACGTAACTCCTATTTTTTAAAAAAAATAACGCTTTATAAAGTTGACAAAACCAGCGTAAGCTAACGCTTTTAAGAATATGAGAATCTGGTGCATTTTTCCCCTTTTGTCCGTAATGTTCCCTGTCCTGACATTGGGTTCAGCAACCTTGGAGGAAATGTGGCAGAATTTCCGATCTGTCGCGCGCAGTGGTGATTGGGTTCTGGCGGAGCATGTGATGCAGCAGTTGGAGCACGAATTTAGCGGTGATCGATTATTCGAGGATCCAGCTTTTCAAAAAGCCTATCTTCCTCTACGAGCACTGGTGTTGATGGAGCAGCAGCAATTCAAGGCGGCAGAACAGGGATTGTTGCGTTTTAAACAGACTGCGGGTGTCCCCGAACGACAAATCGCCTGGGCACGCTTCAGCTTGGCCCGAATTGCGCAAGCCGAAGGACGGACGGAGGTAGCCCTCAATCGCTTTAACACATTCGCCAGCCAACACCCGGAGCTCACGGAGGCGCAGCTGGCACAGTGGTTCATTGCCGAATTGAAGCTCAGCACAGGCAACAGCACGGCCGCCATGAACCTACTTTCCGAATTGAGCAGCGAACCCTCGGCTCCAGTGCACTTGCGGGAACAGGCGCGGCTGAGGAAAATTCAAATTGCCGTGCAAAGCGAAGACCTCGCAGCCTGCCTCAATTACCTGACTGACTTGCAGATCGAACTCAGTCACTTTCCGGAACGATTGCAGGCTAACTTCACAGCTCTTGAGCTGCAACAGTTCCTTCGCTCCCACGGTCAGCACAAGGCAGCACTGCAGGCCTCAATGCAGATACGGGACTATCCCGTGCTGCTTAAGGACTTTGCAGACTACCTGGCCAGTCTGCGACAAAACTGGATGGTCCAGGGAGCACATTGGCGGCGTCAGGCACCTATATGGGGGCAGCATTTGCAGCGGCGCATTGAGCTCGCGGAAAATTCGTTTACCAGCTACGAGCAGATGGAACCCTACACACTGCCTTGGCTGATGGGCCGGGGCCTAAGTTTTCTCGAATCGGGGTATCCGTGGTTGGCCGATCGAATTTTTGAACACCTGCTGAGGCTAAGCGAAGGTTCCGGCAGCGATACCAAGCCGGGGAAGGACAGCGCCGACCTGCTTTACCTTTCCATTCTCTGCCGTCAGGAAATCCGGGATTGGCCGCTGGCCAACCAGCGCATAGAAGACTTCTACCTTAAGTTTGCGAACGACCCGCGCCTGCCAGACGTGCGCTTTGCTCAGGCGAGAGGTGCATCCCTGCAAGGCATGCCAGACCTTGCCTACGTTCAGCTGAACCAATTGATCGAAGACTACCCGCAGCACAGCGACCACATTTCCTGGTTATGGATGCGGGCACAGGTCGAAGCAGAGCTGGGTATGGTCGATCAAGCCCTCGCCAGCTACAACTCCATCCACCGCCAATATCCGGAGCATCGGCTCATCCCCTACATCCTCTTGAATGCCGCCGAGCTGGCCTTTGCCCGTCACTACGAATCGAAAGCTCACGCTCTTCTAAACGCGCTTGAATCCCGTATCAGCAGGTCTCACAACCTTATCCCCTATAGCTACTGGATCCGCCTGCAACTCCATTTCCTCAATCCAAATTCAAAATCATTCAATGCCCTGCGCGATCAATTTCTACACCAATGGTCCGGACACGCACTCGAACCTGAACTGCTGAACCTGGCAGGCGACCGCGCTCTGCAGGAAGGCGATTGGCAGGAAGCTCTGAACTGGTATCAGCGAATTAATCCGGAGAATGCTTTGGCCTTTGAGTACGCACTCTTTCAGCAAGTCACAATTTTTCGCCAGACTGAACAAGCCGATCGCGCATGGACTTTACTTTCCGAATACGCAGAAGGTGCGATCCAAGGAGAACCGCAACTACGCCTGCAGGAAGCAATCTTCACCCTGAACCGTCTATCCACCGCAGTAAACCGGCAACAACAATGGAGGCAGCAGCTAGAACGGCTCATT
>JBJHBN010000037.1:0-2066 GCA_050485505.1 Opitutales bacterium
GAGCTTGAGCAAGTTAACAGGTCGCTGGCTGAACTGAATCGCGAGAAGGATGATTTCCTCAGTATTGTTGCGCATGACTTGCGAAACCCGCTCAATGGGGTGCTGGGTTTCAGCGAGGAGATTCGCCATCGACTGCCGGAAGGCGATGCTGTTGTGCGTGAGTATTTGGAAGAGATTCGGACCAGCGGTTACCACATGCTGGATTTGATCAGCGATATCCTGAATGTTTCTTCAATTGAGAGTTTTAATGGAGAGCTGCAGCTCAATTCTGCTAATTGGAACGAACTGGTTAGGGAGGCTTGCGATTTGGTTGCCGGGCAGGCGGCTCGCAAGCATATCGAATTGAAGGTTGAGCTGGATCCGGTTGCGGATACGGAAGTCCGTACGCGCAGCAAGTGGATGGGAATCTGTTTCAATAATCTGCTGTCGAATGCCATCAAGTATGCTCCCAAGAGTTCTACGGTTCATGTGCGAACTGGCAGGGGCGAGCAAGGTTGGATATTCGAAGTGCGTGACCAGGGCCCGGGATTGAGACCGGATGAAATCAATCGTGTCTTCGACAAATTTGTTCGCCTCTCATCCAAACCAACCGATGGCGAAACATCCACCGGGCTTGGCCTCTACATTGTTCAGAAAATGTGTAATCGCCTGAAGGCAAGCATACAGCTCGAGAGCGAATTCGGGCATGGAGCCATCTTTACGATCTGGCATCCAGACCACACTGAAGACACGCTGTGAACTGCATGGCGGTGGCTATAAAGGGGACCCTATTCCTCCAATCGTAGTCGGAAAAACCGACTGGAATCTTGAGGTGCATCCATCTGCAATCGAACCCTTTCATCGTCGATCGACTGAACGTCCGCGGCTGGATCAAAAACATCAATATCCTGTTCACCCGTAATGGCCGCAAGGGTCTGCCAGCTCTCCAGGTCTTCGGAGGCTTCTATCAACAGTGAGGCCTGGCCGAGGTTTGGCTTTACCGGGAATTCGTAGCGGATTTGATCCTCGGAGACTGTTATCTGTGGACCGGAATCAACGTAGAACTGGATCCGCACAGGATCACTGTAGATCCGTGTATCCGGATTTTCGGCTGGGATCGCCGATGCCTGGATTTCGATTTCATACAGGCCGGGTTGAGTGAAAGCCCAGTTCATGTGCGAATGGGCACCGCGGAATATGTAGTATCGATTGCCCGAAGCCGGCTCCTCACTGGTTGACCAGAATAAGTTGGGTCCGGGTTGCCACATGGAGAGCTCGCCTGAGGTTTCGCCCTGAAAGTCTACGTTCATCAATTCGATAGTCACCCATTCTGCGGGGGTATCTGAGACCCTGGGATCCGGCTCAACATAGCTATGAAACCAATGGCTCTCTGTGTCCTCAATGGCAAATCCAGGCCAAACCAGCCAGGGAACTTCGGTGGACGGAAGCAACCAGAAAGGATCGCCTGGCTGGGCACCGATAAAAGCCAGGTCTGGATTGTCCGGCATCAGCTGTTGCGCACCAAGGGCAAGATTCGATCCACCTCCTCTTACCCAAAAGACGACTTCATCGGTGGATCGAACTCCCAGCTCTTCGTGGTGGAGGTCGATCGCCCAGCCGTCTTCGCCGTAGTTAACCCGTATATCGATGTGGCCAGCCTTCCAAATCTCGCGGGCGCTGATGGCTGTGCTGAAGAGTGCCAAGCAGGTGGCAATTAGGATAAATGTATTCGGAGTTAATTTTTTCATGTGCTGAAGTAGGTTTGTATTTATCTCCAAGGTGGTAGTCCCGGCCATTGTTGCCAGTCCGCCCGAGGGTTGTAGAGAATACGTGATGGAATGTGATGACGCGCACGTTCGGCGATGCCAGCAGTGCGCTCACGGTGTGAACGGGCCTCTAAGTAAAGGCGGGTCAGTTCAGATCCAGACTGCGGATGTGCTCTGAATGACTCCGGAAGTGTTTCGAAAGTGTTGCGGCCAAGGAGTTGCTCCCGCAATGCGATCCAGTTCCCGTGTGTTTGGTAGGGCTCGTCGCTGGCGCCAAGTACGCTGCGTCGGCCAGCATTGAGCTCCAACCACATGTTGTTC
>JBJHBN010000037.1:2076-8172 GCA_050485505.1 Opitutales bacterium
TCCGGTCTGGCCGGAGTGAGTCCCTAGATACAGGAGTGAGACCCCGGAAGCATCCGTCAAAACAGGGTCAGTGATCCAGTTGGACTCGGCGTCGACGCGGTTTGCAATGACTTCCCAATCAAGTTTTCGGTCCTTGAATCCGGCAAGTCCAATCAGCGGCTGCGCGCTGTCGAAACCGGCGCAGAATATTTCAATGTCTGCAAAGACCCTCGAGAAGGTTTCCAGAATAATTTCAAACTGAGTCTGAGTCAGCTGGTGCATCGGCAACCACTGGAAAAATACCCCGCCGGAATTAAGGGCCGCCTTTGTGGCGCGGAAATGTTCCAGGCTGTAAAGACGGCCTTCGCCGGGTCCCCATGGAAGAAACAGGTCACCGATGATGACGTCGAAGGCCTCCGCGTGTGCGAGGATGAAGGTGCGTCCATCCTCGATGACCACGGATGCTTTGTCCGTCTGGATAATACCGCGATTGTCTTCGCTGAACCATTGCCCTGCAGCCCGATAAACCGCTTCGGACAGTTCGACCGAAACGCTGTGCTGAACCGCCTCGTGCCGCAGGGCTGCACTCGGGGTGATTCCGGTCGCGAGCCCGATGTAGGTGACGGCGTCGGGGTTTGGATGCAGTAGCAAGGGTAGGCTACCTAGTCGTTCCTGCTCGGCCCAGTTCTGCGTGCTGCCGAGCAGATATTGGTTGTGTAGGAGAATTCCGCGACCAAGGCCAGGGCCTTCGATCACGGCCAAAGTGCCATTGCGTCCGGACTCTGAGTGAAGCACTGTAAATGGGGCATGTGGGTTCATCAGTGGCAAACGCATGGCTGTCGGGGCAATGACCAGGATCGCGATTGCGCTGATGACGCTGACCAGTAGACGCCAGCAGCCGCCTTTGTTTCGGCCCAGGCTGCTGGCAGGAGTTTGAAGACGCCGATGGCGATCAAGGTACCATAGGGGTTCAGAATTGGCAGCAAATAGCGGTAGCTGAGTTCGGCACCCAGAAATCCGCCAATTCCGTTGATGGCCAGCAAAAGTCCCCAACCGCTGCCGTGGGCGTCGCTGCGGTAGCTGTCGTGCGCTGCGCAGCAGGCGGGAAAGATCAGACCACTGGCCAGGAATAGTGGACCGGTTGCAAGGGCCGAAAAGGCAATTAACTGAAGCAGGAAAATGGAGAAACTCGGTGCTGCAAAAAGCTGCCAACCGGAGCTCGCCAGCGTATAATAGAGCCAGGGCGTTAGGAGCACAGTGATTGCGCTCAACAGTAACAAAGGGATCAAGGCCTTTTGCGCACCGCCCAACTTGCGGATGAGCGTGGGGCTGATGATTGCCGCCAGAGCGAGGCTCGCGAGCACAACCATGAGCATTGCGGATGGAGCATTGAAGGAATAGGGTGCGACTAGGAGCAGCAGTTGGAGAACGGCAGTTTCGGCGGCAAGGATGGCAAAGCCCGACAAAAATGCCAGAATCGCGATCGAGGGTACTGGCACGCGAATCGATACTTTGGCCGATGAATTATTGGTTCGGGTTTTAGGTTCCTCTCTCGAGGTCAGATATGCCAGGCTGAAGCAGCTGAGCGCGACGATCAGGTTCAACACGAGCAAGGCGACCATTGAGCCCATGGCGCCGAGCAATGGCAGGGTGATGACCGCAATTATCCACAGGCCAAGCATGCCGCCGAGCGTATTCAGTCCATAGATCCACAGTCCCTCACGTCCCAAGCGTCGGCTGCCACCCAGCAAGGCTTTGGCGATCAGGGGTAGAAACAGACCCATGAACAAGGCCGGAGGAGAGACCAGCAGCAGGGGGAGCAGCAGCTTTGCTAGAGACCCCGAAATGCCTGCCAGAGCTTCAGGTCCGAGGCTTTGCCAGATGGGCTGACTCCATAAGGGGAGGAAAACGATAGGAAGGGTGCAGGCGGCACAGGCCAGCTCTGCCCAGCCCAAGGCCATCCAGGGACGGCGTGACCGCTGCGCCAACCAAGCCCCCAGTGCCGAGCCCAGGGCGAGTCCGAGAAAGAAAGCCGCAAATACCCGGACGGTGGATTCCGTGCTGGCTCCCAAGAGGTCGATGAGGCGTCGGGTCCACAGCAGCTGGTGTCCAAGCGCGGCCATGCCACTGGCCACTGCCAGAGCCAGCGCACACAAAAATATCCCCTTTGAATTGAACTGCGACACGGTCCCTAATGAAAGTCACTTTCAGAAAGTGCTTGATCTGAAATGCAAGTAAGTTTCAATAAGGCTCTCTTCTCTCCCAGTGATCCGGGAAAATCAAACATCAAATTGAATACGACTATGAAATATACTCGAAGATATAACACGCCTGTTGGCTTTGCGCTTGCTGCATTTATGCTGTTCGGGCTTGCCGCCAAAGCAGAGCAAGCCACCGATGGAGAGCCAATTGTCTTTACCGCCGGTGGGGCGGACATCACCTTCTTTTATGACTCTTCTGAAAACCGTTTTGATAGCGTCTTGCGGGCAAAGGGAAATACGGTAGCAGAGGGTCTGAATACGCCTTTCGGCACGCCTCCCGGTGGTGTCGGAGGTGGCGATGATTACGTTTTTTCCACCTTGAGTGTGATTCTTAACGGTCCGCCTGTTTTCGAAGTGGACGGACACGAATACTACGTCAGCCCTGCTTCCGGAGGTTTCTTTTCCGATCCGGATATGCCGGATCTGGGCATTCGGACCCGCCTGCGTGAAGGCGATCCGGCTATCGACCAATTTGCCTCCCTGCGCTGGACGTTGAACTTGTCGGGTTCGCAGATGCCTGACGGTGCTGAGTTCATCTTGTTTGGAGCGGATGACCTTGGAACGGGAGCCGAAATTCTGATCGATACGGAGCATGGCGACTTGACGCATGACTGGTCTGCTTATGGCCATTCACACTGGCATTGGGGTTTCAGCCATCACGGCGAATACGATTTGAACTTCGATATCGAAGGCATTGATGGTGAATACGGTGATGCCGATGCCACTGGTAATTTTTCTGTTCACTTCTCAGTCAATCCACTTTGGTTTGGCTATCCGGTGGGCAGCGATTACTTCGTTCAGACCGAGGAATTGGGCCTGCTTTATGTCGAACACCGGCCCTGGGTCTATAGCTATGACCTCCGCCGCTACGTCTACATGAGCGAAGAAGCGGATACGGAAGCAGGCTTCTGGATTTACAATCCGCGCTGATCGAGTGGAACCAACTTGATTGGATTGTCCCTGCCAGGGCGGCTTTACTCGTGGTTAAACCACTGGTTGAGGTCGCCCTGTTTTTGTACCTCAGCGAAGGATTCGCCAGTTACCCCGAAGGGGATTGTTGAGCAGGGTGTAGCCTTCGTGTTGAAGCCAGAAATAGGGCCGCCCCTCGAGGTCGACCAACCAGCCCTCATTGCTTTCGTTACTGAACCAGTACAACCAACCCAGTTCCGGATGCCAGACCCAAGGAAAGTTACTGGCATCAATGGCAGCAAAATGGGTGGGAGGGCCGGCACCTTCGTTGACATGAAAGACTACGCGGCCCTCTCCGGAAACGGTTTCACCCGTCGAGCGGATCTTTCCGGTGATGTTGAATACGGCTTCGTAGCGGCCTTTGGCTGTCATCGCCCAGGCGAAGTGGGCGTGGGTTTCGGCGTTCGGTCGAATAGGCAAATTGAGAGAACGGTCTTCGGTCCGTGTGGAAAAGAAGATCGAGTCTGGGTCCGGCGAGGTCGCGACGCCAGTCAGTGCGTACATTACGTAGTCGCCCCCGGCCTCGAAACCATTGCCATCCACACTGATCAGTTCCAGATTAACATTCCCATTGGAATCGCCGGCTGTCAGGCCAACAAAGCTCTCGGAGGGTTGCCGAAAAACACGAAAACCCAGATAGATCTCTCCGGGACGTTCGGTCTGGGGCAAAGTCCAGCGCGGGGCTCCGGCTGGCCCAAGCACCTGCTGCCAGCTGCCTCCCGATGGGATGGTGCTTCGGTAACGCTCGTCGACTACAAAATAAACATCATCCAGTGAGGTGCGCTTCTGCTTCGAAGGGGAGTAGAGGAAAAATTCCCATTCGCCACCGAGTTCAGGTTGGGCTTCGTCCACCCAGTTGAAGTCGACCCCGAGGTCCCAGTGCCCATCGGCGATGGGGGTGCGTGGGCCGCCTTCCAATTGATTGAGGCCGAATGCGAGCAGCAGTGCTGCAGTGGAGATTTGACCAAGTAATTTAATCCAAAAGCCTGAACAGATGCTTGCGGAACGTAGGGAATGCTGTTTCTGTGTCGGATTCATAAAATGAAAGTAAGTTGCATTAAAGCCCTTTGTTTGTCCAGAGCAACCACCATTCTTTGCTTGCTGGGCCTAGCCCATGCTGTGCAGGCGCAGGCTCCCGAAGAACAGGATGGCGAGTCTTTGATTGATCTGCCCGCCTTTCACGTCGAGGGCTATCGGTTCACCTATTCAACGGATGCACTGCCGGTCTCGACCACAGTTGTGGACAGCGAACGCATGCAGCGCATTGCTCAGGGAACGCTTGGCGAAACCTTGGGCTGGGAGCCTGGTGTGTCTTCTTCGTATTTTGGGCCCGGGGCCAGTCGGCCAGTCATTCGGGGGCATGAGGGCAAGCGCGTGCGGGTGTTGAGTCATGGGCTGGGCTCAGCGGACGATTCGGATTCAAGCCCGGATCACGCAGTCTCGATCGATCCGCTGATGCTGAAGGAAGCCCGGATTATTCGTGGGCCGACTGCATTATCTTACGGTGGCAGTGCCATTGGCGGAGTGGTCGATGTGAAGACGCGTTACATTCCGGAGCACCTGCCTGAAGGAGGGGCGGAGTTCCTGAGCGATGTGCGTTACGGGACGGCCGCCAACGAGCGAACCGGTTTTGTTTCGGCAACCGTTCAGCCGTTTGCTCAATGGGCGGTGCGGGGCAATGCGGTCTACCGGAAGGCTGGCGATGTGCGTATTCCAGCTGAAGCCCACAGCCAATACTACGAGCAGATTCATCTGCACCCTGGCGAGGAGGCCGAGGAGAGCCCATATCGGACTTTGCCGAACAGCGACTACGAGACCCGCAACCTGTCCTTGGGTATTTCGCGGATCGCTCCAGGGCTTTCAACCGGAATGGCTATCAGTGAATTTCGCTCGAATTATGGGGTGCCTTTCCATGCACACGCCCATGATCATGATGATTTGGATGAAGAGATCGACGACGATCCGGATGTGCGAATTGATATGCTGCAGCGGCGGCTCGAATGGGACAGCGAATGGAGGGATCCGTTTCCGGGGTTCCGGGCCATGCACCTGCGGGCAGGATACACCAATTATGCTCACAGTGAGCTGGAAGATGGTGTGGCAATGACTGAGTTTGATCGGAAATCCTGGGAAGCACGTGGGGAATTTGCGCATGTTCCGTTGGGCAATGCGGACGGCGCGGTGGGATTCCAGACGAGTCTGGTCGACTACCGTGCAGAGGGAGCGGAGGTGTTCACACCAGCTACCGAGTTGCACTACGGGGCCTTGTTCTACATGAACCAGTGGTCGCTGCGCCTTCTGGATGTTCAGAGTAGCGTGCGCTATGAAGCGCAGCGCATCCATTTGAAGGATTTCTCGGATGAAAGGCGCAGCGACGATTCAGTCGCGGCTTCTCTCGGGCTGGTGATCCCGTTTGGAGATCATTGGCGCTTGCATCTGGGAGCTTCCTCGGTGGAACGGGTGCCGACCGCTGCGGAACTCTATGCGTCCGGTCCCCATGCCGCGACGCAGACCTACGAAATGGGCGACCCTTCCATCCAACGGGAGCGCTCCAAGGGTGCCGAGTTGATGCTCGATGCCCAGTTCAGTCGTTGGCAGGGCAGAGTCACCCTGCACCAACAGGATTTTGATCGCTTCATTTATTTGCGCCGGACCGGCTTTGAAGTGCAGGGTTTGCCTATCTTCCAGTATGTCCAGCGGGAAGCCCGTTTTCAAGGTGCTGAACTGGACGTGGCTTGGGTGCTGCGTGCGCAGGGTCCCCGCACTCAAGTGCGTTTAACCGGCGATTACGTTCGGGCGACAGACCAGACCACAAATCAACCGATTCCGCGAATTCCGCCGATGCGGATTGGGCTGCGTCTGGAAGAGGACAGGGGGCCCTTTAGTT
>JBJHBN010000037.1:8182-10748 GCA_050485505.1 Opitutales bacterium
TCCGGCATGCGTTTGCCCAAAACCGCAATATGCCGCACCTGGAGGCACCCACACCGGCATTTACCTTGCTCAATGCTGATCTCGAATACCGAGTCAGCCGCAGCGATCAACAATTCATCTGGTTTCTGAGAGGTTCGAACCTGGGCAATGAAACGGCGCGATCCCACAGCTCCTTTTTGAAAGAAGCTGCTCCATTGCCGGGGCGGAGTTTGATGATTGGGCTGCGCTGGGAACGTTAAAGTCCCTCGGCCTTAGCTCTCTCTTCCGTGTGGATCCCAACCGCCGCCCAGCGCTTTGAAGAGAGAAGCGGTCGCATTCAGCTGATCGCGGACTGCTTCTTCCAGCGCAAGGCGGGCGGACAGTAGGGCCCGTTGGGTGTCGAGGAACTCCATAAAGGAAATATACCCTTCCTCATAACGGAGTTTTGCCAACGCTTCAGTGCGCTCCAGGGAGTCGACCAGGTTGCGTGTGGCCTCGACGCGCTGACTGTTGGAGTCATAAAGTATCAAGGCATTGCGTACGTCGTTGAACGCGGCAAGCACCGTCATCCGGTATTGCGCCTCTGCTTGTTCGGCTTGTGCTTCGGCGGATTCAATGCGCGCACGACTGCGGCCGAAATCCCATATAGGTCCGGACAGTCCGGCAGCCAGACTCCAGGCCTCGGCGTCTTCGGTGAAAAGGTTGCTGATGGAACCCGCCGCGGTTCCGAGCATTGCCGACAGGTTGATGCGTGGTAGGCGGGCGGCTTCGGCAATGCCGATGGATGCGGTCGCTGCATTGAGACCTGCTTCGGAGGCGCGAACATCAGGTCTGCGTTCCAGCAGCTCGGAGGGTAGAAAGGATGGAATTTGTTGGGGTAGGTGGATGTCGCCCAAATGTCCCGGATTCCAGTCCGGCCCGTCCCACAATTGCTCGGGCTGGACGCCAATGAGAACTGCCAGTGCACCTTCGAGCATACGCATGCGTTGAATACGAGCGGGCAACTCTGCTCGGGCACTTTCCAGTTCGCTGCGGGCCTGCTGCAATACGAGGTCATCGATATCACCACTGTCGTAGCGAATGCGCTGGAGTTCCAGCGTCTGCTCGCGCGAATCAATAGTGTCCTGGGTAATACGCACCTGATTTTCAGCTGCCCGTAAGTCGAAGTAGGTCGTCACTACGTCCGTTATTATGCTCAGGCGCACAGCATCTCTTGCATGCGAGCTCTGCTCAAAAAGGGCAAGGGCAGCTTCCCGCTCGCGGGCCAGTCGTCCCCACAAATCAATTTCGTAGCCGAGCATGCCTGAAACTGAAAACAGATTGGTCGGGCCGGTCTCAACTCCGGGAATACCGATGGCAGCTCCTGGTGTCTGTTCGCGACTCGCAGCTGCCTGGGCTTCGAGGGTTGGGAGTCGGTTGGTGCGCGCGAGCCCAAGGCGCGCTCGGAATTCTTCGACACGGGCGGCTTGGGCGCGAAGCTCAAGGTTCTGCTCCAGCGCCCGTTGCACCAGCTGGTTCAATGTTGGATCGCCAAACAGCTGCCACCACTCGGACCAGTCAGCCTGCAGGTCCCTGGACAGCATGCTTTGATCCGGCCAGGTTTGAGGTAGTGCCGTGTCGGGTGTCTCGTAGTCGGGCCCGGTGGTACAGCCAGCAATGACGGCTACGGAGAGGATGGATATAAGACGCTTGGACATGATTGGGTTCAGTTGGAAGCTTCGCCTGAAGGTTTCTTACGTTCGCGTTGCCAGGTCGCAAGGTTCGACAGCAGTTTGTAAAACAGGGCGACGAATGGCAAGGCCAGGGTTGACGCCACAACCATTCCTCCGACCACCACAGTGCCGATTTCCTGGCGGCTGGCCGCACCGGCGCCGGTTGCAAATACCAGCGGCAGACTGCCAATAATAAAGGTCATGGCGGTCATAATGATTGGACGGAAACGCTGTTCGGCTGCGGTCACCGCAGCATCGTAGGCGCTCATTCCGGCTTTTCGGTTCTGCGCGGCGAATTCGACAATAAGAATGGCGTTCTTGGCAGCGAGACCAATCAAAACGAGAAGTCCAACCTGGAAATATATGTCGTTAGGGAAGCCACGCAGGAAGGATGCCAGCGCAGCTCCGAGAACACCGAAGGGAACCGCCGAGGCCACCGCAAAGGGAAGGGTCCAGCGTTCGTATTGTGCGGCGAGAATCAGGAACACCATCAGCAGGCCCATGCCAAAGGCAAGACCACCAGCCCCGGCGGCAACCTCCAGTTGGTAAGCTTCGCCAATCCAACCGAGCACAGTATTGGTTTCACTGTTGAGCTCGGCTGCCACCGCTTCCATCGCTTCCTTGGCCTGGCCTGAGGTGAGTCCGGGGGCAGGATCCGCCATAACGCGGGCAGAGGGATATAGATTAAAGCGGTTGAGGACATCCGCACCGCGCACCCGCTCAAGCGTGACAAGTGAGCTGACGGGGATCATTTCCCCAGCGTTCGAACGCACGAACACTTTGCCGAGGTCCTCGGGTTGCATGCGGAACTCTGCCTCCGATTGCAAATTGACCTGCCAGAGACGTCCATTGTAAGTGAAGTCATTGACATACAG
>JBJHBN010000038.1:0-10723 GCA_050485505.1 Opitutales bacterium
TTTCCGGACTGAGCATTGAAGGCCTGGACGATGGCCTCAGCGGACGCCTTTACCTCGGAGATGGTGACACAATAGGCGATGCCGGCAGCATCTACCTTGAAGTTGAGGGAGGCCATGCTCCTGGTATTTTTAAGGCGGAGACCGGAGAGAATTTAACTCAGGGCGCCAGCTGGGTCGGAGGCACAGCGCCTGGAGCGGATGAGACGGCCGTTTTTAACAATACGACCCCTGGTGGAACTTTCACGATTCCAAGCGGTAATCCAACTTGGGCAGGCATTCGGATTTTGGATCCAGGTAATCCGGTCCAGATCGAAGTAGGAACCGGCACTTGGAGCCTTGCGGGGTCTGAAAATGTGATTGTGGACCTGAGCTCTGCAAGCCAGGACCTGAGCATTACAGGAACCGACAGTAACCGAATTTTACGCACAACCACAGATGGCGACCCCATTCTTACCATTGCCGGTGGCCGAAAGTTCCGCCTCGGTGCCGACATGTTGGTACGGAATCAGGGGGGAAGCCGCACCTTTATTATCAACGGAGGTGGCAGTTTCATAGTGAACGGACGATTTGGCACGACGGATGGCATTAGCACCGGATTGCTTATTGAAGACGGTGTGCTGGGTGGTGTTGGTGTTGTGGCTCCTCGTGCGGGTGATGGCGCAGTTGGTTTTATCACCGTTGCTGACGGAGCTTTTATTGCTCCAGGTGATGAAGGCACTGGAACCCTGACAATTGAAAGTGAACAGACGACTGCGGATCATGTGTTGACGATGGAAAGCGGTGCGATGTTCCGGTTCACGCTCGGCGAAGGGGGAACTTTTTCGGCGCCAGGTGTCAGCACCACGCTGGCGATTGCCAATGGCGAGGCTGAAGATATCGTATTCAACGATAATGTAATTGAATTTCAAAGCATTGGCTCATCGGGCGTCTTTAAGCTGTTTGAGTCGCTGAATGGTACCGATGTGTGGAGCGGGCTGGAAATGGACGGTCAGGAGATCGTTTCCGGATTGGTCGTCGGCGACTTGGGGGATGGCATCACCGGCAGGCTCTACCTCGGCGATGGTGAGTCTTTTGGCGAAGAGGGAAGTATCTACCTTGAAGTCGAGGGTGGCGATGTTCCGGGTGTTGTCAAAGCGGCATCAGGAACCAATTTGACCGAGAATGAAAGTTGGGTCCGGGGTACTGCCCCTGGCGCCGGTGAGGTCGGCGAGTTCAGCAATGTTAGCCCCGGCGGAACCTTTACCGTTCCCAGTGGCAATCCCCACTGGGGTGGGCTGCGCGTCCTTGATCCGGAAGCGGAACTGATCATTGAAGTGGGTACGGGCGTATGGAGCTTTTCCGGAGCCAACGATGTTGTGGTGGATATGGAGGCGGCGACTCAAGACCTGAACCTGATTGGTACCGAGGCGGATCGCTTCTTCCGCTCGACGACTGATGGTGACCCAATTCTGGCCATTGCCAGTGGCCGCACGTTCCAGCTGGGGCCCAATATGGTTATGCGCAATCAAAGCGGGACCCGGATTTTTACCGTTACTGGCGGTGGGCAGTTCCTGGTTAACGGACGCTTTGGCACGGCGGATTCCATTCGTACCGGCCTGCTCATTCAAGACGGCGCGCTGGGTGGCACGGGGGTTGTGGCTCCACGGACGGAGGCGCTTGTTGTCGCCGATGGATCTTTGCTTGTTCCCGGAGATGGTGGCCTGGGAACCTTGACCATTGATGGCGAAAACACCGATGCCGAAGCGTTTTGGGTAATGGAAAGCGGTTCGGGGTTTCGTTTTAGTCTGGGAGAGGGAGGCAGCTTCTCCGATCCCGGGACCAGCACCGCTTTGGCCCTGGAAAATGGCGATGTCGGATCAGTTCTATTTGATAATAATGTGATCGACCTTCAAGGAGCAGGTAATGCGGGAGTCTACCGATTGTTCCATTCAACGAACGGAGTGAATGTCTGGGACGGTCTGGTATTGGATGGACAGGAGATTGTATCTGGCCTGGTTGTTGATAACCTTGCTTATGGTGTGACTGGCAGGCTCTTCCTCGGCGATGGGGACTCGATGGGTGAGTCCGGAAGTATCTATCTCCAGCTCGAGGGCGAACCCGGTGGCACTGCAGGCAATTACGCGGGCATGGTCGTGTCCAAAAATGAAGACGGTTTCTTCGAGGTTGTAAAAGGAGAAGAGATTCTGTTCAGTGGCGAAGCGATTGATGAAGCGATTCAATTTGCAGTGGACAATCTCACGCCAGGGCGCCTCGTCAAGGAGCGGGTGACCGTGCTCACATCGGGAAGCATTACCCGAAGCGTGGATGAATCGGGAACCGGACCCCAGACAGCGATTGAATTGCCAAGCTACACCGTTTTGGATGTCCGCGGCACCCTCAGTATGGAGCTGGCGGATGGCGCTAACGAGGGAGACGCGCTCAGCAAAAATATTTTGATTGGAGCAAATGACGCTACCCATATCGAAATCATCAATCTCGATGTTAAAGGAGCAATCGGTGTAGGTGTTCAGCTGGACAGTGTTGCAAACGTATACATCGGTCATGCTGAATTCAATATCAACGGAGGCGCAGCTATCCGAATTGGCGATCAAGGCCTTTCGGGGCGCTCACGCGATGTCCAGATCAGTTCGGTTTTCGTAAGCGGTGCCAGCCACCATGCCTTGGAATTGAGAGGCATTGATCGCCTGAATGTTGGACGGGTAATGGCCAGAGATGTCTACGGATCCGCGCTTATGTTGGATGATTCCAATGGGGCCGCAATTGGCACGGTAATGGCCTACAATCCCAATTCGACTTCGGACTATGCCACGCTTCATATCAGCGGGTCGCTCCAAGGGCGCATGGCTATTCGGCAGCTTGTCAGTATCGATGCACCTCGCGGGGTTCATCTTGAGTCCAGCTCCAGTGACATCAGCTTGGGTCGGGTATATATCGATGGTGCTCGCGATCGCGGTATCGTTGTCGATAGTTCGCCGAACGTGCTCCTTTCCGGTGGCGTGATCAAAAACACCTTGGGTAAGGCGATCGATATATTTACCCAGGATGAAGACCCGGAGCCTTCGCGAACTTCAAGAGGTCTCGTGATCACCAATATGCGGATTTTTGATGACCGTTCAGAAGGCGATCGCACACAGACCCATGGGATCTCTTTTGAAGGGGAAAATGGCATAATTGTTTATAACGATCTGCGCGGTGCCGGGACTGAGGCCAATCTGGTGGTTGGATCCGCTTCCACGCTCGTAAGCAATAATTTGGGCAGCGGTATTGCCCAGGGGACGGTGACGCTTCAGTCGGGCGAGTCACCAGCCGCCCGGGTGCCAGGTGTTGCCTTGAATCACGACGCCGCACTCAAGCTTCGTGCGCGTGCGTTTCAGGCGCCACAGGTGACTTTTGCATGGGAGCATTATTTTGAATACAATGCTTCGACCGGCCACTGGGATCTTGTTTTCGATTGGAGGACGGATCCCGGTCAGAGTATTGACCTCAATTACATCGTCGACCAACCACAGGTTGTGGATGGTATCTTCACCATGCCGGACGAGCCAAGCATCCGAACGGTTGTTGTTCAAGTGCTGGATCACATGCGCGAAAAAGGCGCGGACAACCCGGATTGGGACTACCTTTTCAGTGGTCTGCCGGATGGAACCGAATTTACGGATGTATTTGGAGACATGCCTACCGTTTCGACCGACACGGATTTCCAAACGCCACCAGGTCAATATGTTCTTATTCCTGATGTGTCCGGATTGGAGGCGGAAGGCTATAGTCTGACGACCGAGACCGGAGTGTTGACGATTACCGAGGCATTTCATTTCGGCAACTGGATCCGGTTTGAGACGGGTGAGAGCATGCAGCCGGACGAAATTCTGGATCCCTATAACCTTTCCGCGCTAATGGTCTTTGCGACCGGTATTGAAGGGGCGGATGAGCGGGTTCTCTGGATGGAAGTGCCGCACGACGAGGAAGGCCTGGTGCTAATGGGGCAGAGGCGAAGCACGATGTCCGGAGTCCAGTATATGATCGAAGAAAGCAACGACCTGGATGACTGGGTGCCCTTTGATCCCGAAGAGGATCCTGTCTATCACGAGGAATCGGGAGAGCGGGAAACTTTTGGTTACCTTTTGTCGAATCCGGAGGAGGGACGTTTCTTCCGCCTCCGTGTAAACCTTGAACCCTGATTTTTTAGCCACAGACGCTACACAACCATTAAATAATATGAACCACCTTGATTCAATTACCCCTTGGGTTCGATCCTGCTCGAGCCTCGTCTCCACTCTTAAAAATAAGATTTGCACCGCTGGCATCATTGCCTGTATGGCCGCTGTCACCTTGATGGCGACTGAAAGCCATGGCCAAACCTCCGACATTGTCGTCTGGCAGGATGAGGACGGTCTTTACCTTGCGGATTGCCGGACGCGAGGGGTTATTTTCTCTTCCGAGGCAATTGATGAGACCATTCAATATGCCGTCGATAACCTGACTCCCGGTCGTACCGTCAAAGAGCGGGTAACGGTCGTGGCCTCGGGCATTGTTGAGCGATCAATCGATCACAACGGTCCGGTCGATGTCATTCGGATTCACGACAGTTACACGATTCTGGACATTCAGGGAACGCTGACCATGCAGGTTGTCGAAACGCCGGGAGAGGGAGAGCGTTTGAATAAGCGGGTCGTTCTGAAAGCGCGTAATGTCTCCCATGTCGAAATTCCCAACATCAATGTCAAAGGTGTTATTGACTGGGGGATAAAGCTCGAGAGTGTTGCTCACGCACGTATTGGGCACGCAAATTTTGAGTTGGAGAGCGGTTTTCCTATTCGAATTGATAATCAAGGCTCGGGAGGAATTCGTTCCACGGATATCCAGGTGGATTCCGTGTTCATCAATGGAGCTACTCACCATGGGCTCGAAACCCGGGGAGTCGATCGCATTCAGGTGGGCCGGGTTATGGCAAGGGATATTGATGGCTGCGTAGTGCTTTTCAATGAGACAAATGATGCTACGGTTGAAAGTGTGATGGGTTACAATCCACATTCAACCTCCTCCTATGCAACCTTTCGTGTGACAGCTCACGATAAAGGGCGCATAACTGTTGGTCAGGTTGTAAGCATCGATTCCCAGCGGGGAATTCATATCCACACCGGGTCAGGTGAAATTGTCATAAACAATGTTTATATTGAGGGCGCTCGAACGCGGGGTATTGTGATCAGTAGCTCGGAAAATATAGTTATCAACGGTGGAATTATCAAAAACAGCCATGGTCCCGCCATTGATGTTTTTACGTTTGATAGAGTGGGGCGGCCGGACCGCATAGCCCGCAACATAATCATTACGAATATGCGTATTTATGACGATCGTCCGGAAGGGGAGCGCACGCAGACCGTGGGAATCAACTTTGGTGCCGACAGTGGTATTGTGGCAAACAACGACCTGCGCAATGCTGGAGAGGTTTTGCTCAATGTCGGCCATCCGGATGTTCTGGTGCGTGACAACCTCGGCGCAGGGGTGGCCCAAGGATCAGTGACACTGCAAACAGGTGAGAGCCCGGCGGCACGGGTTGAAGGCGTCAGCCCTTTCCGTGAAGCGACCCTCGATTTGCGTGCCCGGGCGGCGAATGCTCCGAATGCGACTTTCTCCTGGAATCACTATTTTGAATTCAACGCTGATCGGAATGAGTGGGACCTGGTGATCGACTGGCGCACAGACCCTGGCGAGGATATCGAGCTCGATTACATTGTGGATCAGCCACAAGTGGTTTTGCATTGAGGATTGATCGGGGGTAAATAAGTGTTTTGCTCATGCTACCCCGATCATGAGCACCCGATTGTTTAGACAGCACTTTATTCGTCGCAGCCAGTCCCTGGATGGAACCTGGGATTTCTATTTCCCGCAAGAGGGGGCGGTGCTTGATCCCTTCAAGCTTGAAGCGGCGGAGCGGGTTCGCATGGAGGTCCCGGGTTGCTGGGAATGCCTGCCGGGCCGTGTCGATTATCGGGGCGAGGCGGTTGCGGTGAAGCAATTGTATCTGGATTCGGCCTGTCGCATGCGCTTGGTCTTTAAAGGGATCAGTCATACAGCGCGGGTGTACGTGGATGGACAACTGCTAACGGAGCACCACAATGCCTACACCGCCTTCGAATGTGTGACGGACCTGCTGAATGCGGGTGAACACGAAGTGCGGGTCTGGATTTCGAACGCATTCGGGGAACTGTCCGCACTGCATGTTCCCAACGACTACTATACCTACGGTGGCATTACCCGTCCGGTGGAGCTGCAGCTGATGCCCTTGCATTTCTGGCTGGGGAGGTTGGCTGTTACGACTCAGCGTGGCAAAGATGGCAAATGGCAGCTCAGTTTTTCGGGTATGCTTGCCGGCCGCAGCCCGCGCAATAATCAAGACCTGAGTGTGCAGCTGCAGATCGCGGGCAAGGAGACCACGGTGCCGATCAAACGGGCTGCCTTTCGGGGGCAGATTGTATTCGACGATGTGGAGGCCTGGTCGCCCGCCAATGCAAAGTTGTATGAGCTGACAGCGACGCTCTTCCACGGCACCGAAGCTGTGGATGACCGGGTGGAGCGCTTTGGCTTTCGTGAGGTCGAGGTGGCGAAGGGCAAGCTCCTGCTGAACGGAGAGCCGGTTTTCCTGATGGGCGTCAACCGCCATGAGGATCATCCCGACTACGGCTGTGCGATCCCGGTAGCCTTGATGCGCAAGGACCTGGAACTATGCCTGCAGATGGGCTGCAACGCGGTTCGCACCAGTCACTATCCAAACGACGAGCGCTTTCTCGACCTCTGCGATGAGTTGGGGATTCTGGTCTGGGAAGAAAACCATGCCCGTGGACTGTTCCCCGGCAGCGGAGCCGAGGGCATGGTCGAGCACCCCATGCAGCATCCCCGCTTCCGCGAGCAGTGTGAAGCGGTCAACCGTGAGATGCTCGAGCAGCATGGTAACCACCCGAGTATTCTGATGTGGGGCATTTTGAATGAATGTGACAGCTTCAGCGATTTTGGCCGCGAGTGCTACGCCGAGCAGTTTGAGCAGATTCGCAAACTGGATCCCAGCCGGCCCGTGACCTACGCCTCTTGTCACCAAAACAGCGACATCTGCCAGGATCTCCCTGATATCTCTGGCTGGAATCTCTATTCCAACTGGTACGGAGATGAGGACGTGGCCGAGGCATTGGAGCGCTTGATCCGAGGGATTGGTAAGCCGCTCAAGACCCGCCCCCTTATCATTTCTGAATTCGGCGGCGGCGCGATCCCCGGCTATCGCGATCCCATCCGCCGGGCAAAGTGGTCCGAGGAACGCCAAGCTGACATCCTCGCAGAGTGCCTTGAGGTCTACCTCAACCACCCCAAGGTCGCCGGCGTTTTTATCTGGCAATTCTGCGACATCCGCGTCGACCCCAGCTGGGCCATGCGCCGCCCCCGCACCATGAACAACAAGGGAGTCGTCGACGAACACCGCCGCCCCAAACTCGCCTTCGAAACCGTCAAACACCTCTTCACCCAGCGCTCAACCCGCGAGACCGAATAAACCAACCCGCACTCCCCGTAGCTGCGGCACCCCCCGACGCAGGGTCACGTAAAAATAGCCCCCTCACCCCTCAGCTCCTCAATTTTTACAGATTAAACCCTCGACACCCCCTTCACATCCTTTTTACCCTAAGCCAGCGTTCAAATGCTACCTATGTGGCTTTCCGCTATCACAGTCCCTCCTTCAAAAAATTAATCAACTTTTCCCCGGTTGACCACGGGCGGCAGCGTGCAAGGACAGGACATTGGTTCTTGGTTCTTGGTTCTTGGTTCTTGGTTTTTGGTTCTTGGTTCTTGGTTTTTGGTTCTTGGTTTTTGAGGCATGGTTGATGGCACGTAGCGAAGAGACGATAGTCCTTCGGGAGCGAGTGATCGATCTGTTCCGAAAGACGTTGGAGCCCGGCCTTCAGGCCGAACGCAGGGCCTCGGGCATTCATTCCCCATACCAATTTCATGCTAACAAAAGGATACCAGGGACCAAATATTCAGGACGGCTCCGCGCCTGACCTCGAAGGCATCAAAGCGGCATTGCGTGGATTCTATGAAGGGCTCTCCGAGCACGACCTTAAAACCTTCGAAGCGAACACCGCCCCCGGATACCATCTACTGGAACACGGTGAGTATTGGAGCCTTGGATACTCAAAATTCATGATAGGAAACACCAAGCCGGATGGCTATTCGAGAACTAACCGATTCGATTTTAAACTGATTGAAGTATATGGCCAAACTGCATTTGCAGTCTGGGATCTCCATGCAACAGTTACGCGAAACGACACCGCAACCGATCGCTATTGGCTGGAAAGTGGTTCCTTCAAAAAGATCAACGGCACCTGGAAAGTCCACATCCTGCATTCAACCCGGGGAGAGATTGGTTGAATCGGGCAGATCCATTCTCCCGTAAAACTGCTGCCCAATACCTCAGCCGATTCAGGAAAATAAACACAAGCCAATCACTAATAAAAATAACTACTTATAAATGGGGAAACGTTTCAGTTTCGTATTTGCAAGGCATTCACGAAACTGCCTCCCCTTGGGACGAGTTTCGCATTTTGCTGCAAAACGTTTGACGTGGTCGAGAAAAGTAAAAAGACTCGATAGACCTAATCGTTTCAGCCAAAACCCCATTCTCTTCAAAGAGTTATGAAAGAAAACCAGACCCCGCTCCGTATCCCCTTAAGTCCTTGCAACGTCTCTCTTTCGTCAAGGAGCATCGCCTAAAAAGCGAAACTGAGTTTCACTTATTATACTGTTGTTTCCTTTGAAATGAATGAAAGAAATCCAGGACCGGTACTTGATTCCACGCGTCGAAGCGGAACCGTTTCGCAGATTGCGTAATAGAGCCTTGGCGGTTGAGTCCCCAAGAAAAACATGGAAGACGCAGAAAAATGAAGAGACCTAATGCACAGAAACTGGAATTGGAAAGAGCGGTAGATTTAGATTATCCGGGGTCGCGGAATTCGTTTGTCGGTTATGGATCGGTGCATTCGAGTTCGTCGGCTATCAGACAACAAGACGCAGCACAGAACGGCGAGTAACTCGCCGCCTGTGTGCTTTACGTTGTGGGAAAAGCAATTGACTAAAAGGTGCAAAAAGCTACATTTTGCTACATGAGTACAGTTATCAGAATATCCAGCGACCTAGCCAAAGAAGCCAGGGTCCGTAGTAAAGTGGAGCGCCGGTCGTTGACTGCACAGGTTGAATACTGGGCAGTGATCGGCAAAGCTGTGGAGGAGAATCCAGATCTACCATATTCATTCATCAAGGAAACTCTTTTGGGGTTGGAGGAGATGAAGGCGAAAGGAAAAGAAGATTATGCCTTTGGATAATGGTCCCCGCGTTAGTCAGACGCCGCTGTTTGGTAGGAAGGTTAAGAAGTTCAAAAAATCCGAAAAAGCAGCTTTAGATGAGGAAGTCAGGAAGATCATTTCAAATCCAGAAATAGGAGAAGAGAAAAAGGGCGATCTCCAAGGGATTCGAGTGCATAAATACCGTTTCAACCGGCATGAGCTGCTATTGGCGTATTCCTCCAACAAGGAGGAGATTCTTCTGATTACGATTGGTAGCCACGAGAATTACTATCGGGATCTGAAAGGCTATATCCGCTAAACCACAACAAGACGGTGCTCGGAATCCCGCGAAGCGGGACCCGAGACCTTTACGTTGGCAGGAAAATGTAGATGAGATCAGAAGATCTAGGGGATCCGTTGAGCAATGTAGCTCGAAAGCAGAGGAAGGGTTTAATGCTCTCTTCGGTAGTTGGGATCGTTGCAATAACAACAGGTTTAATTCCGAAAGAAATATCAACATTTGGAATCAGATTTAGTGAGTCAGATCAAAGAACCATTGAATTGCTCAACCTCAGTGTAGTCGCCTATTTCATGATAGCGTTCCTCCTGTATGCTGGAGCCGACTTCATGCGGTACAGACTTGGTTTGCTGGAGGCGATTATTTCATATGAAAAGTCTCAGCATAAAGAATTGAGAGAGTCTGAATATAGACCTGCATTGAGTGCTTGGCATGAATCGTTTGAGCATAAAGAACTTAAGCTGTATTATGACAGAACCAGATTTTTCATAGTTTTTGCTCGGCCCATCGTCTTGCTTAGGTTTGTCTACGATTTTATTTTGCCAGTTATTCTTGGACTTATTGCTGTAATATACCTTGTATAAGTGCCAACAAGACGGTGCTCGGAACGGCGAGTAGCCTCGCCGTCCGAGACCTTCACGTTCGGCCAAGAAATTCCCTGAATAAAGACCAATATGGAAATCCACACATTCACGCATAATGACAAGCAATTCGAAGTAAGAATTGTCTCCGACGGCCACTCAATTTTTGTGAGAGCATTTTCGAGCGGCAAGCCAGCCAACGGAATTCGATATGAGGCCACGATAGAGACAATTCATGATGCGTCTAGTGTCGCTGGTCTTGACGTGGTTAAGGAGCTTATCAAGACTGCCGAGGCAGACATCAGAAGAGCATAATATGGAACCGATCTATGACAGGAATGGGCGTACGGTTGGATGGTTGAGAGGGCAAGATATCTTCCACCTCAATGGTTCTCATGCTGGAGTGCTTCGGGGTGAGAATGTTTATGGGCATCGAGGGCAGCAGTTGGGGGTGTTTCGCAGCGGACTGTTCCGAGATCATCGAGGAGGGGTTGTTGCCTTCTTGAGAGGCGGATCAGGAG
>JBJHBN010000039.1:0-10617 GCA_050485505.1 Opitutales bacterium
TTCATCACGCTCTTCGTCCGACTCCGGGGCTTGCTCAGAGTCCGATTCTGGATCGCTGTCGGGATCCTGCGAATCGTCTCCGTGTTGATCCTGCTCCGGATCATCGGACTCAGGATCGTCGCTCTCGGGTTCGTCGGATTCCGGATCATCACTTTCCGGGTCGTCCGATTCGTCATCGTTTTCAAAGACTGCGATTAAGGTCTGCTCATCGCTCAATACCTCAACTTCAGTTTGAGCCGACTCGGGATCGGCAACTCCGGGGCCGTCCCAGTATTGAAAGGTGTAACCTTCGTTCGCGGTTGCTTCGATGGGCGTTACTGTGCCAATAGAGAAGTTACCTCCACCGGTCGTGCTGCCGTGCTCATCGCTGTCCGGCAAGACCACCAGATTCCAGATGCGCTCGAATTCAGCGGTTGCTGTCTTGTCGCGGTCCAACAGAATCTGGGTCTGTGGCTGGAGAAAATCTTCAATGTCTTCGCCCCGCCAACGCTGCCATTCAAAGCCATCTCTGGGCTCTGCTTGTATCGCGACATCCGTGTCAACCTCGTAGAAACCGGTCTGGCCAACATTGCCGGCAATTGCCGGTTCACTGACAACTGTCAACTTGAAGGCGTCGGCAAAACTGGCGGTTACGGTTCCATCCCGACTCATTCGTACTTGAGTCTCGGCGGCAAATGGGTCGGCGATTTCAAGATCGTCACTTATCCAGCGCGAGAACACGTAGTAGTCCTCCGCTTCTGCAGTGATTTCGGCCTGACTACCGTCGTCATAACGCCCGGAGGTTCCGGCACTTCCACGCTCGGGGTCATCCACCGCAACCTCCAGTTGCCAAGTGCGAATGAAGCGTGCCTGAATGTCCGCGTCGCGGTCGACCGTCCAGCTCTGCCGAGCCTGCTCAGGATCTTCCAATTCAACGCCGTTCCATTCGACGAAGCGCCAGTGTTCTTCAGGCTCAGCTTCGAGCTCAATGACAATTCCCGGCAGAAACCGACCGCCGCTGCCCGCAGAACCACCCTCCGGCGGCACCGGACTGACTCGCACGCGGGCTGAGTGGTAATCAAATTGCTGTTCTACCCAGGAACGATTGCCGCGGGTGTCGGCGGCGTCCGGAGCGATTTCCAGCGCATTGTCGTAGTCGCGTACGGCTTCGTCCCAAAGCTCAGTGGTTCGCTCTGGACGCTCTTCCAATAGAACGGTGCCTAATTGATAACGGGCGTTGCCGAGGTTGAAAAAGATACGCTCCTGCAGAGCCACGTCCGCCAGCGGAAGGGCCTGTTTATAAGCGTCGATGGCTCCCGTGAAATCCCTCTGACGATACAGGCTGTTGCCGAGATTGTAGTGGAGGCGGGCATCCTGGGGCTCGGCTTCGATCAATTGCCGGTAGAGATCGGCTGCCGCCTCATACTCGCCACGGTCGTAGAGGCTTTGCGCCGCCCGCGGATTGCTGGCTTCAACACCGGAAGGAGTGGCTGCCAGGATCCCCAGCGTGAACACCAGCAGCAAGGAAGCGGCTGAACCCGCTGCCTTTCGCTGACGCCTGAGATTTCCCAGTCAGACTTCAATCACAATTAGGATCAAAGCAAACAGCAAGGGCCAGTGGTAGCGCTCTATGGCTATGGTCTGCACCCGTACCCCATACTGCTCTTCTCCGGCCGCCTCCCGAATATCGTCTAAAATGGAATCAATACCGGCCGCACCCAAGTGAATGTAACGGCCCCCTGTCGCTTCGGCGATAGCGGTGAGTGTCGATTCGTCGAGGCGGGTGCGCACAGGGCTCCCGTCGGGTCCTCGCACATAATCCATGCGGCCATCGGGACCGCGGATGGGGATTAGTTCCCCCTCTGCGCTGCCAACCCCGACTGTGAAAATGGTAACCCCCCGTATGCCTGCTTCGCGGGCTTTGACCACACCTTCGGCTGAGAGGTCTTCGCCGTCGCTGACCAACACAAGCACACGCTGGTGCTCGTCATTTGCATAATAGGCGAGCGCTTCGTCGATGGCTGCGGAAATATCCGTGCCACCGCGCGGAATGACATTTGTGTCCAATGAGTTCAGCGTTCGCAGAAAGCTGTCGTAATCATTGGTCAAGGGAACCTGCAGGTAGGCGTCCCCCGCAAATGCAATCAGGCCGACGCGGTCTCCGGAAAGGCCCTCAAGAAGGTCGATGATCGCGAGTTTCGAGCGCTCAAGCCGATTGGGTGTATAGTCTTCAGCAAGCATACTGCGGGATGTGTCGAGTGCGAACAGAATGTCGGTTCCCTGCAGTTCGTGCTCAATCTGCTCGCTGCCGTATTGCGGTCGGGCAAGGGCAATGATGAGGGCGATCAGGGCAAGCCCTGAGAGTATCAGCTTGCTTCGGTGACGGCCCGGACTGAAGGAGTCCGATAGGCGGCCAATCAATTTACCGGCGGCGAATTTGGATAGCAGTCGCTGTGAGCGGGACTCCGTCCACCATACCAGTGCAACACCGAGAGGAAGCAGCACGGCGAGCAGGTAAAGCCATATAGGTTGCGCGAAAGTCATGGTCTAGGGAATGCGGCGAAAACGGGTGGTGCGTAGAAGCCAGTCCAGAAAATAGGCAAATAAACAGATAATCAGCGGAATTCCAAACCAGTCACGGAACAGAGCGGTTCGAATCACTTCAATGTTCTGTTTTTCCAGTGCGTCAATTTCTGTATAGATTTCCTGAAGTTCGTCCGCGTTTTCAGCGTTGAAAAAGCGTCCGCCGGTGTGGTCTGCGATTGCCTGCAGGAGTTCCAGATCGATATCAGGGGGTGCCGCACCAAACATCATGTTGCCGGCACGGTCGCGCATCGGTCTGCGTGTCTCAGGGTCGAGGCGAGGGAATGGTGCAGGTTGGCTTTGGCCGACACCAACGGTGTAGACGCGGATACCGAACCTTGCCGCGGCTTCCGCGGCCTGCATGGGGGTGACCTGGCCGCGGTTATTGGCGCCATCAGTCAGTAAGACAATGACTTTGTCGCTTTCATCGCTGTTGCGGATTCGGTTGACTGCGGTACCGATTGCAGTGCCAATGGCGGTACCATCCTCAATGGAGCCAATTTCGAGCTCATTCAGCCTGCGAACGATCCAGTCATGGTTCACCGTCAGCGGGCTGACTAAGTAGGAAGCTCCGGCAAACGCGATCAGGCCTATACGGTCATTGGTGCGGGCTTCGACAAATTCGTTCATAACGCTTTGAACAGCAGTCAAACGATCGGTCCTCTGCCCATCCACGAAAAAATCATGTGCCCACATCGAGCTTGATAGGTCGACGGTCAACATGATATCGATGCTCTCGTATTCTTCGCGGACCTCTTCCTGACCCCACTGTGGCTGGGCAAGGGCGAGGATTCCGGCGGTGAGTGCGATCAAGCGTAGCCAGCCTTGAAATTTGCCCGGATGGGCTTTGACCATTCGCGCAATCTGCTGCGCCAGCTGGGTCGCAGGAAATCGCAGTGCGGCCTTGCGCCCAGCGCTACCAGACAGGTAGGCGATCAGCGGGACCAGCAGCAAAAGCCAGAGAAATAATGGTTGAGCAAATTGAAAGATCATGAGGCCTCGGCGGATTCCTTTTGCGAAACTGTGGCGCGGATAACGCGCAAAGCGCTGTCCAACAACCCCGAGCGCTGTTCGGCATTCAGGTCCTGCCTAGCAAATTTAACCAAATCGCTTTGCTGCAGGAAACTCGACAGTTGCTCCTTAAGTTCGTCGTCGAAGCTATCCTTGTCGCTCAGTTCATTCAAAAACTCCTCAGTGGTGCGTTCGGGGGCCGGCAGGCTCAAGGCATCTTCAAGGTAATGACGCAATACCCGGGATACGCGAACGCTGAACACCTCTGACTCAAGGCTTGGACCCTCCTTGCGCAGAGCCTCGAGCTCCCGCTCGGCGACCTGGTGCGGTGGTTCGCGGTAGGCGGCGCGGATCGCAGCCTGGCGGATCTGGTAACGTTTCCAAGCCCAATAAAACAGAATGAAAGCCAGAGCCAGAGCCGCGGCTATGATCCATGGCCATGGCGATGCGAAACGAACGACATCGCGGATATCCGAGAAGCCGCTCTCCAGCAAAAATAATTGAGCATGCATTCCCGTATTCATCGACGCTGCACCCTCCGATTAAAGAAACTGCGTAGCTCCTTTACGTATGAGCCTTCCGTCGTCAGCAGTAGGTGGTCGATGCCGCTCCGTTTCAACTCTTTGGCAAACAACTCCATGCGCTGTTTGTTCTGGAATGCGTAGAGATCCCGGAAACGCCGATTGGAGGTGTTTACTTCGATTAGATCGCCACTTTCAGCATCTTCCAGGGTTATGATGCCCACATCTGGAAGTGCCTGTTCGCGCGGATCCGTGAGTTCGATGCAGATCAGGTCATGGCGTTGGTGGGTCAGCCGCAGCATGCGCTGCAGCTCTCCTTTGGTGTCGACCGAGGAGGGACGAATCCACGAAAGGGACTCGTCGGTGAGAAAATCGCTGAACAGAAAACAGATGGCCTTGCGCTTCTGCAGGCGGTTGAGCCTGCGCAGTGCGTTGGGGATGTTTGTCTTTTTCCCTTTGGGTTCAAAGAACAGAATCTCCCGGATCACCCGCAGTACGTGCTTGCGACCCTTTTTCGGCGCGATGTAGAGCTCGACTTCATCGGTGAAAAGCAGGAGGCCAACCTTGTCGTTGTTGCGGGTAGCCGAAAAGGCGAGCACGCAGGCAACCTCGGCGGCAAGCTCGCGCTTACTCTGATTCTGGGAGCCAAAGTCGCCACTGGCCGAAAGGTCAACCATTAACATCAGAGTCAGTTCGCGCTCTTCCTGATAGGTTTTGAGGAAGGGGCGGTCCATGCGCGCAGTGACGTTCCAGTCAATGGAGCGCACATCGTCGCCCGCCTGATACTCGCGCACCTCGGCGAAATCGATCCCGGCCCCCTTGAAGATGCTGTGATAGGCACCCACGAGGGTGTCATCGACAAACTTCCGGCTACGGATTTCGATTTGCCGGACTTTTTTGAGAATGGCCCGCGTTTTTTCTGCTTCTGTCATCGGCTTGGAGTCCGATCCCCGACAGGGATCACGGGACAGGGATGGTGTCGAAAATCCGGCCAACCAGATCTTCACTGCTCAGCTCTTCAGCTTCAGCCTCATAGGTCAGGATCACGCGGTGGCGCAATACGTCCGCGCCGATGGTCTTGACGTCCTGTGGCGTGACATAGCCACGACCTTGCAGGAAGGCCCAAGCTTTCGCCGCCAAGGTCAATGATATGGTCGCCCGCGGACTGCCGCCGAATTGGATGAAGTTTTTCAGGTCCTCCATGCCGTATCGATCCGGATAGCGAGTGGCAAAAACCACTTCGACGATGTAGTCGCGGATTTTCGGGTCGATATAGATCTCGTTCACCAGTTTGCGGGCCTCGAGGATTTCCTCTGGGGAGATCACTGCCGAGACGCTTGGCTGGGGGCCTGTGGTCGCCATGCGGTCGAGAATGGCCCGCTCTTCCTCTTTGCTCGGATAACCGACGTTCAGCTTGAGCATGAAACGGTCGACCTGAGCTTCAGGCAGGGCATAAGTGCCTTCCTGGTCGATCGGATTTTCGGTGGCCAGGACCAGAAAGGGTTGCGGTAGCTTGAAAGTGGAGTCACCAATGGTCACCTGACGCTCTTGCATAGCCTCGAGCAGGGCACTCTGGACTTTCGCCGGAGCCCGGTTGATTTCATCCGCAAGCACAATGTTGGCGAAGACAGGACCCTGCTTGGTGGTGAATTCACCAGTTTTGGGGTTGTATATAAGCGTGCCCACGATGTCAGCCGGGAGCAGGTCCGGGGTAAACTGAATCCGCGAGAAGTCGGCCTTTATACAATCAGCCAGAGTTCGGACCGATAAGGTCTTTGCCAGCCCCGGGACGCCTTCCAGGAGGACGTGGCCGTTGGCCAGCAGCCCTACCAGCAGGCGGTCAATTAGATACTTCTGCCCGACGATGACTTTTGCGGTTTCATCGCGGAGTGTTTTCACCCAGGCTGCGGATTCGCGCACCCGGCTGTTAATGGATTCGAGATTAAAGGAGTCAGACATAAGAAATTTGCTGATGCTACAGACAAGAGACAGGCAAAGCGCGAAAAGATTCAATATTAATCTTTGAGGTTGTCTCGCAGAAGGGAAGACTGGACGATGCTGCGCCAATGGCTTCACCAAAGCGATCATCTTGGCTCTTGAACGTGGTTCGTCGATCTGTGAATCGGCCAACCCGTCTGCTGCGCGGTCTTCAGTGGTTGGTTTTGACGGCGATACTGGTTCTACTGGCGCGTGAATTTGGCGGCAGAGTGGAGGTGGCTCAACCCCTGATCCCATTGAGTGTTCTGGTCTTTATATTGGCCTCATTGCAAGCTGTGCATGGAGGTATGCGGAGTTTGCAACCGGAATGGTCCCCAGCGTATCTGTTGCCTTTACCATTTTTGGCTTTGGCGGTTGCACAAAGCCTCAGCTCAGGGTCTCAAGGCTGGATGACGGATCTACAGGTTTCGGTATGGTTGATGGCTTACGTGGTTTACTGGGTGCTGCTCAACTGGGTTCACAATGCCAGAGATGCGCGAATTGTCTGGGTGACTCTGCTTGCGGTTGTCTGTGGGGCCGGAGCTTCAGCTCTCTATCAATACTTTTTCGATGCGCTGGCTTTTTCGGAGCGAGTATACGTCCCAGTGGAGCCTGGCCTCGCCAGTGGTTTTTTGGCGGACCCGGCTGGAATGTCTTTTTTGGTAGGTTTGAGCCTTCCATTCCTACTCATCGGTGCCTGGATGCGTCGATTTCTGGTGCCACTGCGCATTCTCTGTGGTCTACTTGCCGTCGCTGCATTGGTTGTCCTGTGGGCAAGCGCATCGGAGGTCGGGTTGGCAATGTTGTCCGCCACAATTATCTTCACGCCTTTTTTTGCTGCCCGGAAGCGCTTTCGCGCCTTTCTCTCCATTTTCTGCTTGGCGCTGATTCCGGTAATCTTGTTTTCCTGTCTGCAGCTGTTCGGTGGACCTGCGAGTCAACGCCTCGTCGAAATGCTCAGCCTGAACTGGCCTACAGTTCACCCACTGGGCCCATTGAGTTCTGCAGTGTCCGTTCTTTTGTGGGTTTGCACGGCTGTGTTGATTTGGTTTAGCTGGCGCTTCTGGTGCAGCTTGCCATACGCGAAACCGCACCCTGATAGAGATCATCGAAAACGACGACCTCGCGGAGATCGTCGGCCATCACCGCTGAACAAGCTTATGCTGGGTGGGCTGCTAGCGACCTTGTTGAGCATCTTTGTGGGGGCTTGGTTTTACGATTTCACCCGCCTACCGCTTACAGTTTTTGCGGTTTTCCTGTGCATCGCCCTGATTGCCGCCCTTACACCGCAAACGAAAATACCAATTCCAAGAGGCTTTGTTTGTGCTTGTTGGCTTAGCTTGCCGGTTGGGGTTGCGGGTTGGCAGATGCTTTGGATTCCCACAGTTGCACAAGCCCAATACCATGTGTTTGTCGCCGAACAGGGCCTGAAGCGGCTGGCTGACGACCGAGATCGGATTTTTGAGCAGCCTAATGCTTTGCGGGATGTTCAATGGCATGCAGCCAGAGCGCGGGAACTTCAGCCGGAGCGTGCAGACGCCGCAAGGATTGAGGCGGATGCACTCTGGTCATTCCGCCATAGCGGAAAAGCTAAGCCCTCTGGTTTGGCTTTGGAGGTTTTACAAGTAGCTGGAGCAGCGCTTGACCGGAATCCGGAAGATGGACGTGCCCATTGGTTGATGGCGACAGCCCTGGCTTATCTGGAGGAGGATCTGGAAACGATCAAGCCGCACTTGCTGGCGGCTCAGAGAGGCTTGCCCGAGAGCGCAGATGCATTCGCCTTACAAGGCTGGTTGATCTACCGCGCAAGCGGAGATGCTGCTGCCGGACGTCAATTGCTGGATGAGGCTCTCGAACGCGAGCCGCAGCACCGTGAAGCGTTGTTGTATCAATCCCTCTTGCTATTGGAAAAATGAGCGAAACTATTTTCACAGACGAATTACGCAAACGTCATCCGCTCTGGCCTCTCGCAGGTGAGCCGGAGGGCAATACGATTCTTGAATCCTTTCTGGACTTCTTGGAGAAAAAAGGGGTTGAACTCTACGAAGCACAGGAACAGGCCATCCTGGAGATTTTTGATGATGCTAATCTTATCCTCAAAACGCCTACAGGTTCGGGTAAATCGCTGGTGGCCGCCGCGATGCACTACCGGAGTATTTGTGAAGGGCGTCGCTCAGTCTACACCTGTCCGATCAAGGCGTTGGTAAATGAAAAGTTTCTGGCCCTGTGCAGGGATTTTGGTCCACAGAATGTCGGCATTTCAACTGGCGATGCAACCGTAAATGCGAATGCGCCGATTCTTTGCTGCACGGCAGAAGTTCTTGCCAACAAAGCTCTGTGCGAAGGGGATCAGTTGGATGTCGATGAAGTCATCATGGATGAATTCCACTACTACAGCGACCGCGACAGAGGTTTTGCCTGGCAGGTGCCGCTGCTCACCCTGCCGCAGTGTCGCTTTCTGCTGATTTCCGCGACATTGGGAGAAACCGGATTCTTCGAGAAGGAACTCACTCGTCTGACTGGCGCCCGCACAGCAACGGTCGCTTCATCTGAGCGACCGGTTCCTTTGGATTTTCAATACACGGAAGAATCACTCGAAGATGTGCTGCAACTGCTGCACGAACAGCGTCAGTTACCGGTTTATCTGGTGCACTTCACTCAGCGCCAGGCAACAGAGTCGGCGCAGAAGCTGATGAGCCTGAACTTCTGCGGCAAGGAGGATAAACAAGCAATTCAGGATGCAATTCAGGGTGTTCCTTTCAACAGTCCGTTTGGAAAGGATATTCGGAAATTCCTGCGTCATGGCATTGGTGTGCACCACGCGGGCATGCTGCCAAAATACCGGATCCTGATTGAGCGCCTGGCACAGGAAAATCGCCTGAAAGTCATATGTGGCACGGACACACTGGGTGTCGGTGTCAATGTGCCAATCCGCACCGTTCTGTTCACAGGACTCTGCAAATACGATGGCGAGAAGGTCCGGATTGTGCCGGTGCGTGATTTTCACCAGATATCGGGTCGGGCAGGACGCAAGGGTTTTGACGACAAGGGTTCTGTTTGGGTGCAGGCGCCAGAGCACGTTATTGAAAACCGTAAGATTGAGCGCAAGATCAAGGAGAACCCAGCAAAGGCGCGCAAGCTGGTTCGACGCAAGCCGCCGGAAAGGGGCTTCGTGAACTGGGATGAACAGACCTACAAACGCCTAGTAGAGGCAGCTCCAGAGCCATTGGTCAGTTCTTTCAAAGTGTCGCATGGCATGCTCCTGAATGTGCTTGGACGTGAGGACGATGGTTGCGCGGTCATGCGTCAGATCCTGCGGGATTGCCATGAGACAAAAGAATCGAAACGCCAGCTGGTGCGGCGGGCTTTTGCATTGTTTCGCTCCTTGGTCGAGAAACAGATTGTCGAAATTCTACCCGAGAAGCAGTCCAACGGACGCAAGGTCCAAATTCACGTCGATTTGCAGGATGACTTTTCACTCGACCAGACTCTGTCGCTGTTTCTGGTGGACAGCGTACGCAATTTGAACCCGGAAGTCCCAGAGTATCCCTGGCTGGTGCTGACTTTGGTGGAGTCTGTATTGGAAAATCCCTCGGCCATACTTCGGAAACAGGTAGACCGCCTGAAAACCGAAATGGTCCGCGAAATGAAGGAACAGGGCATTCCCTATGAGGAGCGTATGGAGAGGCTGGTCGACGTCGAACACCCGAAACCTTACAGGGACTTCATCTACGATACTTTCAATGAGTTTGCCGCGAAACATCCCTGGGTTGGGCAGGATAACATTCAGCCAAAATCCATCGGACGGGAAATGTTCGAGCGCTACATGAGTTTTGCCGATTATGTACGCATGTATGGGCTTGAGCGCTCAGAGGGAGTTTTGCTGCGGCATCTGTCAAATCTCTACAAGACCTTGACTCAAAGTGTACCAGAGAGTGCATGGACGGATGAGCTGAGGGACATGATCTATTACTTTGAGCAGATGGTCCGCAGGGTCGATGCATCCTTGATGGAGGAGTGGGAACTGCTGAAAGATCCGGAGGCCCTTCGCCGTCAGATCGAGGAGCCGAAAAAGCCCGTTCAACGTCCCGCCTGGAACATGGATCCAAAACGCAATACCAACGAATGTCTGCGGTGCATTCGTGATGCGGTGTTTCGCTTCTTACAGCCGCTGGCTCACCGTAACTTTGGCGCCGCTTCGGAAGTGCTTGCGGAACTGTCCGGGCGTCCGTCCGATGATGCCGCGCCCCCGCCGGTGGTCTCGGTCGATCCAGACAGCCTCAACGAGTGCAGGGGGCTTTTCCCTTGGCACCTGGATGCCTTGCAACAGGCGATGGAGCCTTATTTTGAAGCACGGGGCCAGCTCCGACTCGATCCGGAAGCACGCAATCGACAGAACACTTTGCTGGAAGAAGACCCGCTGACGGGCAATTGGATCGTTGAGCAAACCCTGGTTGATCCCGAATCGATCAATGACCATCGCCTGCGGTTTCAATTCGACTTGGAGGCAACGCGTTCATCCGGCGAAACTCGCCTGCATTTGGAG
>JBJHBN010000040.1:0-10429 GCA_050485505.1 Opitutales bacterium
CCAGTAGTCCGAGCGTCACGTTCGGCGGGACCCCTCAGTGCGGCGTGGATGAGTCGCAACCGTATCCGACGCGGTGGCTCTGCCATTATCCGCATACCAAGGCACTGGCCGAGCAAGCCGTTTTGGAGGCCAGCGGACAACAGGGCCTGCTGACTTGTGCCCTACGTCCCCACCTGATTTGGGGCCCGGGGGATCCGCACCTATTGCCACGGGTGATTGAAGCCGCTGGCAGTGGTCGCCTCAAACAGGTGGGTGATGGCCGCAATCGGGTCGATATCACTTATGTCGAGAACGCCGCTGATGCGCACTTACAGGCTTGGGATGCGCTGCGCTCGGGCAAGTGCGGCGGTCAGGCCTATTTTTTGTCGCAGGGCGAGCCGGTTGAGTTGTGGCCATGGATCAATCAACTATTGGAACGCGTTGGCGAAAAGCCTTTGGCAAAATCAATATCGGCGCGTGCGGCCTATGTCGCCGGCGCGGTCGCTGAGGCCTTGTGGACAATTTTGCCGTTGAGGGGCGAGCCACCGATGACTCGTTTTGTTTCGGTGGAATTAGCGAAGAGCCATTGGTTTTCGATTGAGGCGGCGCGCAGGGATTTTGCTTACCGGCCGGAAAATTATCCCACTGCAGCAGGGGTGGATGCCTTTGTCGAGTGGTGGCAAAAAGATAGAAAGTGGAAACGATTTTAGATGACACCTTTTACCCTACTGAAAACGGATGCCGATACGGCGGCGCGCCTCGGCACCGTGAGAACACGCCACGGTGATATTACGACGCCGATTTTTATGCCGGTGGGAACCCAGGCGACGGTTAAGGGTCTCACTCCAGCACAGATCGAAGAGACCGGTGCGCAGATCATCCTTAGCAACACTTATCACCTGAACCTGCGGCCTACTTCAGAACGGATTCAGTCCTTGGGCGGTTTGCATCGCTTCATGGGTTGGGACAAACCAATTTTGACGGACAGTGGGGGCTTTCAGGTCTTCAGCTTGTCGGGACTGCGCAAAGTGAAGGATCACGGGATTACATTCCAGTCGCATCTGGATGGGCAGCGCATTGAACTGACACCCGAGCGTGTGATGGAGATTCAGCAGAACCTGAGCTCAGACATTGCGATGGTTCTCGATATCTGTCCTCCCGCGGACGCGACCGAAAAGGAATGCATCGAAGGCAATCGGCTAACCTTGAAATGGGCACGACAGAGCCGCGATTGGGCTGATGGCAGTGGTTTTCTGGATGCGGGGCACCACGTTTTTGGTATTGTGCAAGGGGGACGTTTTGAATCCTTACGGACTGCTTGCGCCGAGGCCCTGGTCGAAATGAATTTTCCCGGTTATGCGGTTGGTGGCGTCAGCGTTGGCGAGCCCGAAGCTCTGATGCTCGAACAGGTGAACTGGTGCATGCCTTTGCTGCCTGCGGACAAACCGCGCTATGTCATGGGCGTGGGCACGCCGCCGCAGTTGCTCAAGATGATCGCCCAGGGGGCGGACATGTTTGACTGTGTGATGCCCAGCCGCGAGGCACGCCATGGCATTGCTTTTACACCGGACGGTAAGATCAATCTTAAGAATCAACGCTTTCGCGACGATGAGCGTCCTTTAGTCGAAGGCTTGGACAATTACACATGTCGCCATTTCAGTCGCGCTTACATCCGTCACCTGATCGCTTCAGGGGAGATGTTGGGTGGAACTCTGCTGACTCAGCATAATCTGTATTTTTTCCTCGATCTCATGCGTCAGGCCCGCGAGCACATCAAGGCTGGCGATTATGGTGCCTGGCATCGGGAGTGGATTACGCGTTACGAAGCCGGAGGCAAGTGAGGACTAGGGCGCGTCTGAAAATTGCCGCTGCCAATTGAGACTTCGCCCGCATTGAGTGCGTGGAGCTTGCCAGAGGCTTCGCGGATGAGCAGACAACCGTCGGTGTCGATGCCTTCTCCGACCCCTGTGATTGTTTTCTGATTGCGCTCAAAACTGAGGGTGCGGCCGTGAAGGTAGTCGTAATCGGGCCACTCTTTGAGCAGCTGGCGCGTATCGCTGCGCAGAAAGTGTTGATAGCTTTCTTCTATTAAACCCGTCAGCTCTGCTGTGATGCGGTGAAAGGGGAGGCGTTCGCCACGGACACTGCGCAGGCTGGTTGCCATCCTCCGGACTTCTTCCGGCCATTGACTGGTTTCGCAGTTGATATTCAGACCCATGCCAAAGATCAAATCGCGGATGGCGTCGGCATCGACGCGGGCTTCGGTGAGCATACCGCAGACCTTTTTGCCGTTCAGGAGCAAGTCGTTCGGCCATTTGATTTGAACCGGCAGTCCGTAACGTTGATTCAAGAAAATACAAAGGCGCAGTCCAAAAAACAGGGTGATTGCCTGCATGCGTTTTGGAGGCAAGGACGGCTGGAAAGCGAAGCTTATGTAGAGGTTGCCATCCGAGGGGCTGTGCCAGCGCCGTCCCATACGCCCGCGCCCCTGAGTTTGCTCCGCACTGGCAACCGCAAACGGTGTATTGTTGCCTTCGGCCAGAAGGCGCTGAGCTTCGGTGTTGGTACTGCCTATGGATGCGTGCCAGTGCACCGGGATGCTGACGTTCTCACGGTATAACCAGGCGTTCATCAGCGATTGCAGGGGCTGCTCGGGTTCTCTGGTGATGCGATAACCGCGATTGCGCACAGCTGTCAGCTGTAGTCCCGATTCACTCAGTTTTTGTAGCCGTTTCCAGATGCCCACGCGACTCATGCCCAGTTGCTCGGCCAATTCCTGGCCATTGACATAGCTGTCGGGTTGCGCAATCAAGGCGCGCAGGATACGAGTGTCTGAGTCCATTTCAATCCCAGTCGAGGCCGATGTCCTGCCAACGGCTTTGGTGAACCGTGGCTCCGGTGGAAATATAGTCGAGCCCCAGCTGGGCCATTGAAGGCAGGCGTTCGATCGTGATGCCGCCGCTTGCTTCAGTGCGGGCGCGGCCATCGATGAGGGTAACCGCTTCGCTCAGGGTCGCATTGTCAAAGTTGTCGAGCATAATGACGTGCGCCCCGGCCTGAACGACCGGTTCGATTTGTGCGACGCAATCGACTTCGACTTCGATCAGCAAATCGGGTTGTGCTTCTCGAGCGCGCAGGACCGCCTCGCGGAGTCTGTCACCACCTGTAGATCCGGTTGCGGCCAGATGATTGTCTTTCAGCATAACCCGATCGAAAAGCCCCAGTCGATGGTTCCAGCCACCGCCGCAAGCAACCGCATATTTTTGCAGCATGCGGAAGCCAGGAGTCGTTTTGCGGGTATCGAGAAGCCGGGTCGGGCTGTCCCTAAGCGCATCGACGTAGTGACGGGTTTTTGTGGCAACTCCGGAGAGCATTTGCACGAAGTTTAGGGTCACCCGCTCCATTTGTAGAATCTGCCGGGCAGGGCCATGGAGCCGGCCGAGGACGTCGCCTTTTGCTGCGGCCTGGCCGTCGGACTTTCGACTGTTGTATTCCACGTCGAATTGGTAGACCTCTGCAATCAGGGGCATGAGTTGAAGCCCGCAGACCACCATATTGCTGCGTGCCACCAAGCTGGCTGATCCCGGATGGGCGGCAGGTAACAGAGCGGCGCTGACGTCGCTTGGGTTGTCAGGTGTCAGACTCAAGCCCCAGCCGGCGAGGTCTTCGTCGCGGGCCAGAGCGATCAATTGTTTCACCGCAGACAAATCCAACTCATGCCAGGTTAGGCGCCGGCAATAGGGATCCACTTTGGACGGATCAGGCATGACTTCAGTTGCGGGTTTCCCCGTGGCCATCAATGAGGAACTTGTAACTCGTTAATTCCGCCAGCCCCATCGGGCCCCGGGCGTGCAGCTTGTCGGTGGAAATTCCAATCTCCGCGCCCAGGCCAAATTCGAATCCATCGGTGAAGCGCGTGGAGGCGTTCCAATAGACTGAGGAAGCGTCTACTCTCTGTTGGAAAACAGCTGCTGCTTTGGCGTCGGCGGTCACGATGGCATCGCTGTGGCCGGAGCCGTAGGCATTGATGAAATCGATCGCAGCCTGTAGGGAATCGACTGTGCGAACGGCGATTACCTTATCGAGATACTCCTCATGAAAGTCTTCTTCGGTGGCAGGTTTGAAGGGGATTCCGCCAGCCTGATGGATGCAGTCGGCGGCTGGTCGGTCGAGACGCAGCTCAACACCCTCGGCGTGAAGAGCTTTTGCAATCGGAACCAAGTGAGAGTTCAGAGCATCCCGGTGCACCACCAGGTTTTCCGCTGCATTGCAGACGCTCGGGCGCTGGCACTTGGCGTTGACGCTGATCGAAACCGCCATTTCGACATCGGCAGCTGGGTCGATGTAGACATTGCAGACCCCTTTGTAGTGTTTGATCACCGGCATACGGGCATTTTCAGCCACGAAGCGAATGAGCCCCTCGCCACCGCGGGGGATCAGACAGTGCACGTATTGGTCCAGCTTCATCAGCACCGAAAGCGCGTAGCGGTCGGTGGTCGGTATCAATTGCACTGCATCAGGATTGATGCCCTCGGCGTTGAGGACGCGGCCAATAATCTGCGCCAAGGCCTGATTGCTGTGGAAGGCCTCGCGACCTCCACGCAGAATCGTTGCATTACCACTCTTCAGGCACAGGGCCGCACAGTCGATGGTGACGTTAGGGCGCGATTCGTAGACAATACCGATTACACCGATGGGCACGCGGACCTTACGCAGGGTGAAACCCGTGGCGTGCTGACGCCGCTCGAGTTCCTGGCCCACCGGATCAGGCAGGGCTGCGACCTGACGAATACCCTCGACCATGCTGTCGAGGCGGGAAGGCGTCAGTTTCAGCCGGTCCAGTAGCGCCTCGGACAAGCCGGCGGCTTCGCCCGCAATCAAATCGCGTTCGTTTTCGCCGCGGAGGTGCTCGCGAATCTCCGGTTTTTCCAGCTCTGCCGCCAAGTGTTCGAGGAAAGAATTCTTCTTATCAGCCGACAACGAAGCCAAGCTGTAGGAGGCGCTCAGCGCGCGCTGAGCGATCTCCTCAACCAGTTTTTCCAGGTTCGACTCGACCATGTGGCGGACCTTATTTGCCAGGTGTCTTGATTAGAATGTCGCGCGCCGATGCACCTGCGGGGATGAAAGGCATCACGTGTTCGGTGTAGGGGACAACGACGTCGAGCAAATAGGGGCCATCGTGGTCGAGCATCTCGCGGACTGCTCCGCGCAGATCTTCCTGCTTCCAGACGCGGCGGGATTTGACGCCGAAGCCTTCGCATATTTTACCCCAGTCGGGGTAAAGTGCATCCAGATTGTCCGGGCTGCCGATGTTCTCCGGGTGTCCCAAAACGGTTTGACCGCGAATGCCTTCATAAAGAATGTCTTCCCACTGCACCACCATGCCTAGGTGCTGATTGTTCAGCAACATGACCTTGACCGGGATCTTTTCCATGACTGCGGTGGCCAGTTCCTGCACGTTCATCATGAACGAGCCGTCGCCATCGATATCGATGACCTGGCGCTCAGGGTGGGCGACTTTGCAGCCCAGGGCTGCAGGTAGGCCGAAGCCCATCGTGCCGAGGCCCAGTGAGCTGACGTAGCTGCGTGGCTGGTGGAATTGGTAGAACTGGGCGGCCCACATCTGGTGCTGGCCAACGCCGGTGGTGATGATCGCTTCGCCTTCGGTCTCCTCGAAAAGCGTTTGGATGGCACGTTGCGGCTGAATGTGCGGGCAGTCCTGGTCGTATTGGAAGGGGTGCTCTTTGTGCCAACCGTAGACCTTTTCCTTCCAGGAATCGATTGAAGGCGCTTTGAAACCGCGTTCGCGCGCCAACTCGGTTAAACGCTTCAAGGCGTATTTGATGTCGCTGTGAACCGGATACTGAACAACCTTGTTCTTGTGGTGCTCGGACTTGTCTATATCGATATGTACGACCGTCGCATCCGGTGCAAACTTCGCGATAGCGCCGGTGATTCGGTCGTCAAAGCGGGCACCAAAAGTTAATAACAGGGAGCTTTCACAAACTGCCCAGTTGCCGGCAACGCCACCGTGCATACCGAACCAGCGCAGACTTTGCGGGTGGTCTTCCGGGAAACCACCCAGACCCATGAGCGTGGTGGTAACGGGGAAACCGGTGATTTCTGCAAATTCCAGCAGTTCCTTGTGGGCATTGCCGGTAATAATCCCGCCACCAGCGTAAATTACCGGACGATCCGCTTTTGCGCATTCGTCCAGAATGGCGATCAGCTCCTCGTCTTCCGCTTTGGGGTTCGGATTGTAGCCGGGGATATCCATTTCGGCTTCCCAGGCCTTCTTCAGTGCGTCGCCCTTGAGGATTTCCTGCTGTACGTCCTTGGCGATGTCGATCACAACCGGGCCGGGACGGCCGGTTGTGGCAATGTGGAAGGCCTCCTTGACGATGCGGGGCACGTCATTGATATCGAGAACCAGATAGCTGTGCTTGACGATCGGCAGGGTCATGCCAAAAACATCGGTCTCTTGGAAAGCACTTTTGCCGATGAGCTCCTGTTTCACTTGGCCTGTGATCGCAATCAGGGGAACAGAGTCCATTTGGGCGTCGGCGATGCAGGTGACCAGATTGGTTGCTCCCGGGCCACTCGTGGCCATGCAGACACCGACTTTTCCAGTCGTGCGGGCGTAACCGTGTGCCATGAATCCACAACCCTGTTCAAAGCGGGGCAGGATGGTGCGGATGTTGCCAGCGCGCACCAGGCTCTGGTGAATTTCCATCGACGCGCCACCTGGGTAGGCGAAGATTACCTCTACACCCTCGCGCTCGAGGCTGCGTACCAGCAGGTCCGCGCCCTTCATGGCCGCCGGAAGATCCGGAGACTGCGTGACATTAGTCGGGGTGTTAGGGAGGGTTTCTGTTTTCATCTGACGTTTAGTTAATTAAAATCAATATTTGAAAAGGGATAAGCATACGGTGCGCATCTGCAAGACCGGGCATAAGGGGATTTCCAATTGGTGGAACAACAAAAATCCATCGCCCGTCAGCAGGTTACTGCTATGACGACGACTACCGGTACTTCTACGACCGTTGCGATGGAATACACCAAGTTCATTGAGCTATATTAGAGTGGCTTCGTTTGAAATCCATCGTCGAGCAAAGATAACGCTTGCGGGAAGGCAAGCTGAAAATCGTCCAGTAATCCGAGTTCCTGCATTACAGCGGTTGTGAACCTGTTCGCATTGAAGCTGTGTGATTGATTCGGGAGCTTGTGAAACGGTAAAAGTTGGTTGATTGGGCCAAAAATACTGGAAAATCGGGCTTTTGATATCATTTTATCCGGATATATTGATATTTAACTTGAAGAAGCTCTGCCTGCAGGCAATCTTTCAAGGCTTATGGCAAACTCATTCAAATTCTCATCTGAATCGGTCGGAGAAGGTCATCCGGACAAGGTTGCGGATTACATCTCGGACAGTATTCTCGACGCCTGTCTCGCTCAGGATCCGAAAAGCCGGGTCGCGTGTGAGACCTTGGTCAAGAACAACATTGTTACTTTGGCTGGAGAGATCACCACCGGCGCCAAGTTTGATTACAACGAGGTTGTTCGTCAGGCGATCCGCGACATTGGTTACATTGATCGGCGGGACGATCCGGTTTTTTGTGCCGATGAAGTTTTTATCAATAATTACCTGACACGTCAGTCGCCTGATATCGCTCAAGGTGTCGATGCGCGTGCGGCGGAGGGTAAGGACACAGAGGAGCAGGGGGCCGGTGATCAGGGCATCATGTTTGGTTATGCCTGTACGGAAACAGAGGAAATGATGCCCAGTGCAATCATCTTCTCTCACCGTATTCTGCGTCGCCTCGCTGAACTGCGCAAGTCCAAGGATGTGAATTGGCTGCGCCCCGACGTTAAGAGTCAGGTCGCCGTCAACTATGAAGACGGAAAGATCACGCACATTGATAATGTTGTGGTTTCGACTCAGCACACCGAAGACGTGAAGCACTCGGAAATCCGTGAATATATCATTGAGAAGGTTATCAAGCAGGTTCTACCGGCTGAATTGATGTCGGACAAGACTCAGTTTCTGATTAACCCAACGGGTAAATTCGTGATCGGTGGTCCTCAGGGCGACGCTGGTTTGACCGGACGGAAAATTATCGTTGATACCTATGGTGGCTGGGGCCGCCACGGTGGAGGTGCTTTCTCGGGTAAGGATCCTTCCAAGGTAGACCGCTCGGCAGCGTATATGTGCCGCTGGGTTGCAAAGAATGTGGTGGCCGCTGGATTTGCTGACAGCTGTGAGCTGCAGGTAGCGTATGCCATCGGCTATCCGTATCCTACCTCCATTCGCGTGGAAACCTTCGGCACTGGCAAGTATTCCGACGAACAAATCGTTGAAGCGGTCAAAAAGGCCTTCGATTTTCGCCCTGCCCAGCTCGTCAAGGAGATGGATCTCCTGCGTCCGATCTACCGCGAAAGCACGAACTATGGACACTTTGGCAAGGCAAGCCTGCCTTGGGAGCAGACCAATCGGGTCGACGCTCTGAAAAAAGCAATCAGCTAAGACTGAAAAGACAGATTATTGTATATGAGTACTGAAACACTGAATAAAGAAGACTATAAGGTCGCCGACATCACGCTGGCGGACTTTGGTCGCAAGGAAATTTCCATCGCCGAAAACGAAATGCCGGGTCTGATGGCAACGCGCGAAAAGTTTGCTGGTGAGAAACCTTTGGCTGGCGTGCGTATTATGGGCTCCCTGCACATGACTGTGCAAACGGCTGTTCTGATCGAAACGTTGGTAGCATTGGGCGCTGATGTTCGCTGGTGTTCCTGCAACATTTTCTCGACCCAGGACCATGCAGCGGCCGCCATTGCTGCATCAGGCGTACCAGTGTTTGCCTGGAAGGGTGAAACACTTGAAGAATATTGGTGGTGCACTTATCAGGCGCTGACCTGGCCGGACGGCAAAGGTCCGCAGTTGATCGTGGATGATGGCGGTGACGCGACCCTGCTGATCCATAAGGGCTATGAGCTCGAAGACGGCAGTGACTGGATCGACGGTGAAGCCGACAGCGACGAAGAGCAGGTTATTAAAGACCTGCTGCGTAAAGTGAAGAGCGAAGATCCAACCCACTGGCACAACGTTGTCAAAGAGTGGAAGGGTGTTTCCGAAGAGACCACCACTGGTGTCCATCGCCTTTACGAAATGCAGAAAGCTGGCAAGCTTTTGATCCCAGCGATTAACGTTAATGACTCCGTCACTAAGAGCAAGTTTGACAACCTTTACGGCTGCCGCGAGAGCTTGGTCGACGGTATCAAGCGTGCCACAGATGTAATGATTTCCGGCAAGGTCGGGGTTGTTCTTGGCTACGGCGACGTGGGCAAAGGTTGTGCAGCGGCCCTGCGGGCCATGGGTGCTCAGGTTGTCGTTACCGAAATTGACCCGATTTGCGCGCTGCAAGCTGCCATGGAAGGTTATCGAGTGATGACCATTGAGGATACCTTGGGTTGGGCGAACATCTATGTGACTACCACGGGTAACAAGGACATCATCACCCGTGAGCACATGGAAAAGATGGCCGACCAGGCGATCGTCTGTAACATCGGTCACTTCGACAACGAAATCCAAGTCAGCAAGTTGCAGAAGGATAAGTCGGTCAAACATACCAACATAAAGCCGCAGGTGGATATGTACACCTTCGAAAATGGAAATTCAATTTTCCTCTTGGCCGAGGGCCGCTTGGTGAATTTGGGTTGTGCTACAGGTCACCCGAGTTTCGTTATGTCCAATAGCTTTACCAATCAGGTGTTGGCCCAGGTTGAACTGTGGAAGGGTGTTGAGAAATACAGCCCGGGCGTTTACATCCTGCCTAAACACCTCGACGAAGAAGTTGCTCGCCTGCACTTGGAGAAGATTGGTGCGAAGCTGACAAAACTCAGCAAGGAGCAGGCTGATTACATCGGGGTGCCGGTTAATGGTCCCTACAAATCGGATCACTACCGCTATTGAGCCGAAGGCTTGGTGGAATCTTTAGATACAACGAGGGCGCCTCTTTAGGGGCGCCCTTTTTTGTTTTAAAATGACCGGATTTTTTTCTAACGGCGAGGCATATTGGTGCCTGAATTGAAGCCACGGTTGCGCTTCTTTTTCTTCTTGGGCTGGGATTGCTCGAAAATGGGGGACCAATTGTAATCGAAGTCCGGCATTTGTTTGCGGTCGATGGCTTTACCTATGAAGCGTTCGATACCTTGCAGGAATTCTATTTCTCCCGCAGTAAAGAGCGTAATGGCATCGCCGGAACGTGAGGCGCGGCCTGTCCGGCCAATCCGGTGCACATAGTCCTCCGGATTTTCAGGAATGTCGTAGTTGACAACATGACTCACATCGCTGATGTCGATGCCACGGGCAACAATATCCGTGGCGACAAGGATCTCGCACTGGCCGTCCTTGAAGGATTTCAACGCTGCGTCGCGCTCACGTTGACTG
>JBJHBN010000041.1:0-10359 GCA_050485505.1 Opitutales bacterium
CATTCCACATCGAACATAAACCTCAAAAAAACAAGATGATGACGAATGTAAGTATTGTTTATTTCAGCGGAACAGGAAACACCCGCCTGATGGCCGAGAAAATTCTCGAGGGTGCCGTTTCGATCACGGAAGTCGATGGCGTCCTCTTCCCCATTGAAGGCTCCGACATAAAGGCAGGACGCTATCGCAACGATGTGATTTTTGCAGAACTGGAAAAGGCAAACGCTATTGTGTTTGGTTCGCCTACATACATGGGAAGTGCTTCGGCGCAGATGAAAGCATTCATGGATGCCAGCAGTGAACTTTGGATCCAGCAGACTTGGAAAGACAAGGTCGCGGGCGGTTTTACTTCGGGAGCCAGCCCGAGTGGTGACAAACTCTTCACGCTGCAACAGTTCAGTGTCTTCGCCTCCCAGCACGCCATGCACTGGGTAAACTTTGGTGAACTGCCAACCGAAGAAAGCGTGAACCGCCTGGGCGCCAGCCTCGGAATCATGGCACACAACCCATCCTTCGAACCAGCAACCGAGCTCCATCCTGGTGACGCAGAAACAGCCTTCCTCTACGGGAAACGCATCGCCACGATCACTTGCAAGCTGGCGGGGAGCACGATCAAATGAGATCGGCAGCGGAATGGCGACAGTAATTTCGGTCCCGCACAACTACCTACTTAGCCCAATTCTCCAACTCGACATCAACTCCCGAGCACCAGTAACACAATTCCAGCCATCGCCACGATCAGGCCAATGGTCTGGCGGCGACTAAGGATTTCGCTGAGAAAGCAACGGGCCAGCAGTGCCGTCAACAGGGGTGAAAGAGCCCCAGCTACAGATACGACTGAAACAAGACCCTCGCGCACAGCGAGGGCAAAGGCCAGAAAGCCGAAACCCTGGCCTAGGCCGGCCAGGACCAAAGGAAGCCAACTGGCCAGGCCTGCGCGGGCATCGGGACAGGAACGCAGCTGGATAAACAGAATAGGCAACACTGAAACAGCCGTTAGCACCGTCACCGGCCACAGCGGGTTTTCGGCTTCATTTTGACCGAGAAAAACAAAGGAAAAGCCGAAACAGACTCCTGCGAAAAGGCTGTCCGCCAATCCTTTAACCGGCATGCTGCGCAGTTTTTGTCCACGTTTACGGGTCACGAAGATCAGTGAACTGACGATGGTCAAAACACCAAAAGCCGCCAACAATGTGGGCCGCTCGCCCAAGCCGAGCCCGACCACAAAAGGAACCAGCGCGGACAACATCCCCACGATCGCCGCAACCCAGCCCATGACCCCACAGGCAAGGCCCCGGTAGTAGCGCACAATAGCCAAGCCTGCCATCAGTCCAGCCGCCGCGCTCCACAATAAATCCCCAACTCCGACCGGCCCCGCCCAAATCAGGGCTGCGCTCAACAGAAAGACCGCCGCAAAAAACTGCGAATACAACGCGACCGTCAATGCAGCCAGACGACGGGAAACGAGACCGCCAAAAAAGTCGCCGGCACCAAAGCCAACCGCCGTCAGAAATCCGAACAACAAACTAGTCATCGCGCCCACCTCTCAAAACCTCCGAATCGAGCTCAGCAACCCAATTTGTTTCCATTTTATATACAAAACCCATCATCAACACACTAAACTATGCCTTACGGTTAATAAATGATTTGATTACCACAGGACTGTTTCCTTATTAGAAACAATAAGATGGACCGCATAGATTCTATTCAGGCATTTATCCGAGTCGCGGAGTCGGGCAGCTTTACTCGCGCCGGGGATCAGCTGGGGATATCGCGGTCAACCGTTTCCAAGCTAATTGCGTCGCTCGAGGCTGAAATTGGCATTCGCCTGCTGAACCGCACTACCCGTCAGGTGCACCTTAGTCCAGAAGGTCAGAACTACCTAATCCGGGTCCGCCGGGCCCTGGAGGAACTGGATGCCGCAGCATTATCGATTCGTCGCGACTACTCCCAGCTGAGCGGTCGCCTTTGGGTCCAGATACCAACCTGTATCGGCCGCCCCATACTGATTCCGCGACTTGAAGAGTTCCGCTCGCTGGCGCCCCGACTCGAGTTGTTCCTGGCAAGCTCGGACCGCCACATCGATCTATTTGGCGAAGGCGTCGATTGCGCGATCCAAGTCGGCGAGCTGCCGGATTCGGACTACATCGCCCACCCACTGGAACCGCTGCGGCAATGGACTTGTATCGCGCCTTCTTTGCTCGGCGATCGAGAGCCACCCAATCACCCCTCCGAACTTTCCGAGTTTCCCCTGCTTCAGTATTTTTTCCCAGGCAAACCGGTGGCAGAGCCTTTCTGCTTCCGCAAAAACGGCCAAACGCTACAGCTCAAGGTTCAGCGCACCTTGGCATTCGATGACGACAGCATGCTGCTCGCGGCTGGCCTCAATGGCCTTGGAGTCCTGCAAATTTCCACGCACGCAGCCGGTCCTCATGTGGCAAAGGGCGAACTGATCCGTCTATGCCCTGACTGGGATCCCCCAAGTTATCCGGTTCACCTCCTCACCCCATCGCTGAACCGAATGCCAACAAGAGTCAGGGCTTTTACCGACTGGATTACCAATTGGAAGAAATCCTCAACAACGTGCCCCAAGGCGATCCCCGCTTGTCCAATTCAATAGCTTGGCCGCCTTTGCCAACTGCCCCTGCCAATGGCCACAGAAAAGGATCCAGTGCGCGCCGTAAAGCTACCCCAGGTCAGGGTTTGGCCAGACAAATTGACAGCCAGGCCGGCAGCGGAAACCCCGCCTCATCGGCATGTTCCTTAACCTCAAGGACAGAAAAACCGACCTCTCTTGCCTGCGCGAACATAGCGGTCAGGCTCCAATGAAAATCGGTTATTTCGACCTCATTGTCATCACGCCCAACTGCGACACGAAACGGTGTGCCTTCAGCCATATAGTCATTCGCTTCGAAATCCGTTCGGTAAGTGGCAAATTTACGATCGCGGAAACAGGGATGGGTTACAGACGCAACAAGTAATCCACCAGGCTTCAGCGACCGGGCAATTTTTGCGAGCATGTCCGCACATTCTTTCCATGTGCTCCAACACATCCAGACCCCGAGCGAAAAGGCCGCATCGAAATGCTGCTCAGGAAAATCCTCCAGACGGTCCAGCAAACGCAAGGCGAGTTCCGGCCTCTGAGTCATCCGCTCACGCGCTAGTCGGCGCATCTTCGGATCAATGTCATAGCCCCAGACTTCAACATCGGCCCCCTCCGCAGTCATCTCCGCAAACCGTGCATCCCCACAACCAAAATCCAGAACCCTCTGTGGGCTCCCCGCCAAAACCCGCTCCCGAACCCACGGAAACACAATTTCCCCGCGGTTGTCGCCACAATCTTTATACGCATCAGAATCCATAACAACTCATAGGAATCATTCCAAATATCGCTATGGACTCTGATAGAGTTCTGAAGCAAATGCCACAATGATTTTACTATTTCATCTCTACTCTACCCCCCTTGATGCCCCGTTTCCGGAGAATGGGCCTCTCGTCTGCTACGAAACCGGGAAATCAGATCCGTACCCGCTGGTTCCCATTGGAAACCAGGAGAACTGAATTCACATGGACTTCGATTGATCAATTATCGAGTTCGCCCGACTTGATTCACTAACCCTTATTTCGAAAGGAAAGTTCTCATGAAAATGAACCCCATCTCTCTGCTGCTGGCATTCACTCTCATTCCTGTCACAGCTGCCCTTTCTGCTCCCCAACTCTCTCAAAGCATGGTTTGGGAAACCGGTGAAGGCGGCTACGACACCCACTTTGTCTATGGCATTGGGGTAACCTGGAATGACACAATCCTTGTCGCCTGCGAAGGTCGCATCGATAATGTCGGCGATGTCGGAGAAAAAGATCTACTCGTCAAACGCAGCACGGATTTCGGGGCAACCTGGATCGACGAGGTTGTCATTGAAGGAACCTCGGATAATCTAAGCTGGACCAATCCTGCATTCGTGACGGACGGCGTCACCACCTACCTGTTTTATGGAGGCGTAATCGATGGGATAAAGCGAATCTTCTATCGAACAACCACCGACAATGGTGAAACCTGGAGCAGCCGTAGCGACATCACGGGCCTTTGGGCAGGTAATCCTGCGGGCTGGACTCAGCGCAGTACCCTCGGTCATGGCATCAAAAAACTTAAATCCCCGGCAAAAAACCGAGTCATGGTGGCCTTCCACCACCGTACGAACAATACCTCCAACCCTTCCCTCGCCAATTATGGCAACGATGTGATCTATCTCACATCCTCGGGGGCATGGGCTATCGCTGGCGGCCCACCGATTGACCTCACCAGAGGAACCAATGAGTCGCGCATCGCCGAACGCACAAACGGCACTGTGGTAATGATCGCCCGTAAACGTTGGGATGCGTCCACCTACCAGCGGGCCCGCGTCACCAGCAACGATGCGGGCGCAAACTGGCACAATTGGGTGGACGCCACCGGCATAACGGGTTCCATCTGCGATGCCGGACTCATCCGTTTCAGCGACAGCTACATGCTCTATTCCTATCCCTCCGCACCCGGTTCGGCGCGGGAGGACATGACAATCAAAGCGAGCACAGACGGCGGAATCACCTGGGGGGCGGCAAACCTACTACACGAAGGACCTGCCACCTATTCCGACCTCGCGGTCGATTCATTCGGAAACATCTACTGCATTTACGGCAGAGACGGAAACAACCATAATTATGGTGGCGATGTCTACGTGGCAAGATTCAACATCGAATGGGTGACTGGAACCGACAAACCAACCATTGTTCTCGATAACGACAGCAACGAATTCAGCACAAACGGTGCCTGGTCCTCCTCATCAACAATCCCAGGTTATACGGGTGATGGATATGTCTGGTCTTCGTCTGGATCGAACACCGCCACCTGGACACCGTCCATAACCATCGCCGGAGACTACGAAGTCTACATGCGCTGGACCTCACACAGCAACCGGCCGGAAAATGCGCCTGTTGAAATTCACTACAATGGCGGTTCCTCCAGTGTATCGACAACCGTCAATCAAAAAGAAGAAGGGGGCAGCTGGCAATACCTGGGAACCTATAATCTTTCGACAGGAAGTGGGAATTTCGTGCGCCTTTTCGCGAGCGACTCAGGGTCGACTATCGCCAACGCAGTACGCTTCCAGAAAAGATGAGCAAAAGCTTCACAATAACATATCTTTTCAAACACCTCCCGGCCTGGTGTCTAGGCATCGCCATAAACGGACTGCTCCCCGCGTTCGCGGGGGCAGAGGCCGGTGTCCTGCCAAATGACATAGGGCCCAGGGAATACTACCAGCAAAACAGGGAACAATTTGACATCGTTGAAGCCCAACACATCGCAATTCTCCGAATTGATAGACAATCCGGGAAGCCACTACCGGAAGCTGAAATAGATCGCCAAGAGCAACGCGCCCGGAAGCTGCTACGGATGGCGCTCGCCGGAGAATGTTTTGACCAACTGGTTCAGCAATCCAGTGAGGACCTGAGCTCCATCGAATCAAAAGGTCGCTTCCGGTTCCAACGCCATACGATGATGATTCCGTTCGACGACTGGTGCTTCAGTGCAGAAGTCGGAGATATTGGCTGGGTCACCACAGACCATGCCTTTCACATCGTCCGACTCAACTGGAGAAGCGAGTTCTCAGATGTCTGCGCCCAAGTAAAACAATACCTTGGCAGCAAGAGGCAATAGGGAGATCAACAGCAATGAAACTCGGCACACCGCTCCTCATGCTCATTATCGTCCCTTCCATTTCCTTTGCTTTCACCGAACTGCCAAAATTCAAGGGATACTACACCACGGACCAGCATGTTCGCTGCCTCTTAAAAAACCCCAATACTCAAGAATCCTCTGGCTGGCTCTCCATCGGCCAGCGATTCATGGGTTATGAATTGGTGGACCTCGATCCCAAATACGACCGCATCTATCTGGCAAAGGGGAACAGGACATTCGAGCTGACTCTGGAACAACATAAACGTCGGTCCGCTCCCTTGACCACTGGGAAGCTGCGCGCCCATTCCAAATCCAATAGCCAAACTTGGACGGTCGAGCAATACGATGACGACGTGCGGACCCTCTCCCTGCCAACCGGCGCTAGAATACAGTGGCGGACCAGTGCCAACCGCGATGGCACCATCACTCACATCCTCTCCTACGAAGAACCCGGTGCCGCCGGGCATAAAGCAATTACTGCCGCACCCACAATTGTGGCAAACCCTGAACAGCCATTTTCCCTCCAATTTGATGACTGGAAAATCGAATGGAGTCCTCAAATATGAAATCACTAAAAACAGACGTAGTCATCGTCGGCGGTGGTGTCGGCGGTGTGGCCGCGGTCTTGGCGCTGGCAAAGTCCGGCCACTCAGTGACACTGGTCGAAGAAAGCGATTGGATCGGCGGACAACTGACCTCACAGGCAGTTCCACCCGACGAGCATGGCTGGATCGAATCCTTTGGTTGCACGGCCAGTTACCGTGAATTCCGTATGCGCGTGCGGCAGTATTACCGCGACCATTATCCGTTGCTTTCACATCATGAAAATGACCCTTTACTCAACCCAGGTAATGGTTGGGTATCTCCCCTGTGTCACGAACCTCGAGTGGCCTTGGCAGTACTGGAAAGCATGTTGGCTCCACACCTAACATCCGGACGCATCCAGCGTTTTCTCAATCATCGCCTGATTGGTATCCAGCGGCACGATGCGGAATACCTCCAGAGTGTGACCGTCCGCTCATTGAGTGACAATTCTGAAGCGACGCTCCAGGCCGACTACTTCGTCGACGCCACCGAAAACGGCGATCTACTCCCCATGGCCGAAGTAGAACACGTCACCGGAAGCGAGGCCAGGGCAGACAGCGGAGAACCCAGCGCGGGCGAAATCGCCCGTCCTGACAATGTGCAGGCTTTTTCAATGTGTTTTGTGGTCGACCATATCGACGGCGAAAACCACACAATTCAAGAACCGGAAAACTACGCCTACTGGCGGAACTATGAACCGCGCTTGAGTCCACCATGGCCCGGCAAATTACTGGGATGGAATGGCCTCAATCCGCGCAGCATGGAGACCATGGCATACCGTTTCGATCCGCACAACGAAGCGCCAGGCCTCTTTTCCGGACTCTGGGCGTTTAGGCGTATTCTGGACCGGGAACAGTTCATACCAGGCGCTTTCCCCAGCGATCTTTGCCTAGTCAATTGGCCAATGATCGATTACATGGACGGCAACCTTCTAACCGCCGATGAATCGACGCGGACCCAGCACATTGACGCAGCCCGTCAACTCAGTCGCTCCATGTTGTACTGGCTGCAAACCGAAGCCCCCCGCCCTGACGGTGGTGCAGGCTGGCCGGGTCTTCGTCCGCGCGGCGATATTACCGGAACCGATGACGGGCTGGCCAAAGCGCCTTACATCCGCGAAGCACGGCGCATACGCGCGGTTCACACCATACGCGAGCAGGAAGTCTCCGCCCATCACCGCCCTGGTGAAACACTGGCCGAACGCTATCCAGACTCTGTCGGTATAGGCTTCTACAGGATCGACCTGCACCCGACATGCGATGGAGACAACTATATAGACGTCCCTTCCCTGCCATTCAGGATCCCGCTGGGAGCACTGATCCCTGTTCGCATGGAAAACGTCCTGCCCGCAGCCAAAAACATTGGGACCACTCACATCACCAATGGCTGCTATCGTCTTCATCCAGTTGAATGGAATATCGGAGAATCAGTCGGCTGCCTGCTCGCCTTCTGCCTTGAGCGGGATCTATCGCCCCGGACAGTCCATTCCACACCAGAACACCTCAGAGCCTACCAAAAACATTTGCGCAACCACGGAGTTGAGCTTGAATGGCCGGAGAACCTCACGCTCGAAGATGGAGATCCCCACGCCCACGTCCTACGGAGAGCTCCATGAACACTCGTCACGGAATATTCCATGGTAATGCAGAAACAGACCTACCGCTCCCTGGCCATCCAAGTAGCCGAACGCATTGCCACGGAAATACGCCAACAAACATGGGTGGATCAACTTCCAGGTGAGCGCATGCTGGCCGAAACCCTGAATGTCAGCCGAAAAACCATACGGAAGGCGGTCAGCATTCTCCAGCACGAAGGCATGATTCAAACCGAACCTGGATGCGGACATCAAATCGTAAAAGACAAAGGACCGCGAACAAGTAAAACCCGTGAGCTGTCCATCGGCCTTCTCGTGCCCGAATCGGTGGAATACATGCGTCCTTTTTCATCCATGTGGATTTACGAGCTGAGGGCACTATTGAACGAGCAAGGCCTCCGGCTCACCACATTTCCCAGCCACCGCTTTTTCACCGGCCAACCTGAGAAAGCGCTCACGCAGCTCATTACCCAGAACCCACAAAATTGCTGGATTTTGGCTTATTCCAACGAACGCATCCAACAATGGTTCCATGATCAGGGACTTGATTGTGTGGTAGCCGGATCGGGGCACCCAGGGCTGGAGCTACCCAATGTCGACCTGGACTACTTCGCTCTCTGCCGTCACGCCAGTGGCGCGATGCTACGGAACGGGCATAGGCGGCTTGCATTTCTTACCAAGCAATCTGAACGCCCGGGAGATCTTGAAAGTGAAGCAGGCTTCGACTCGGGTGCGTCACAATCCAGCTACGCCGGTGTATCCTCGAATATCTTTCGTCACGATGGAACCGTTGAAGGCGTCAATCGCATGCTCAACCGTATGTTCAAGATCGATTGCAGTCCTACAGCAATCCTGGTCGCCAACCCATCCTACTACCTCACCACTACAACTTTTCTCGCCCAAAAGGGCCTAAGGGTTCCCAATGATGTTTCTCTGATTTCACGTGACGACGATGTCTTTCTCTCCTACCTGAATCCAAGTCCCGCCCGCTATTCCTGCAATCCAAAGACATTTGCAAGACGCCTTCTGCAACCCGTATTGGCAAAGGCCCGCGGGGAGCCGCTCACTTCGACCAAGCTACGTATCGATGTTAAATATCTGCCCGGCGGTTCGCTCGGCCATTCTCCCGAGCATTCATAAACGCTTGCGAACCCTTTGCACCTTCGCACTCGCTCTGTGGGTCACCACCTCGATCGATGCTTCATGCGGGCCCGAGTCCGTCAAAGTGCTGACCATCGGCAATAGCTTCGCCGACGACGCGCTTGCTTTTATGGAGGCGTTTGCTTTCGCGGGTGGCAAAAGTTGGCATGTTCTCAGGGCAAATATCGGCGGTGCCTCACTCGCCCGCCATATTCAAGCGTTGGAGGCCCATGCCGCTGACCCGAACGATTCTGCAGGCCGACCTTATCGGGGAAAAATCGATCCCCAGAATGAGAGTGTTCGAGATTTCAGCTTGATGGAAGCGCTGCAAGCGGACGACTGGGACTACGTGACTCTACAGCAATTCAGCAACTTCAGCTTTATCCCTGAAAGTTATGAACCGGCTGCGGGGAAATTGATAAAGCTCATCCGCCAAGAGCTTCCCCGGGCCGAAATCGTACTACACCAGACCTGGGCCTACCACGACGCCTACTCTGGCTTTGAAGATCCAGATTTCGACTCAACGGTTATGCATCGGAAAATAGCGGATGCCTATCGCGCCCTGGCCAACCACTATCAACTCCGCATAATCCCCACTGGCGAAGCCTTCTACCAAGCCCGCACCCTTCACGGCTGGCATAACAGCATCGACCCAATATTCAACTTCGAATGCCCCACACCCTATCAACTTCCCGATCAATCCGACAGCCTCATCAAAGGCTGGACCTGGCATCCTCCGGGCGACGATGCGAAACTTGTCCTTGATTACAAACACGCAAGCCCAAGCGGACAATATCTGGCGGGAGCAGTCTGGTATGCGTTCTTCTTTGAAGAGCCCGCCCCTGCAATTCACATGCCGGAAACCCTATCCGCCGAACAAGCCCTTCTGCTCAGAACAACAGCATGGGAGGTTACTCGAGAAGCTCAATTCGAAGCGCGATAGTTCCCCTGTTCTTCCGAGACCGCACCGAAAATTAATTCACCTTAACACGCCAGCAAAAGTTATCAGCAAATTATGCATGCCTCATATGGTATCTCCACGAAACACCTTTGCCAGCTCTTGAATGCCCAAGGTCATGACGCGAACATCACCACCTGGGCTGATGAAGTTGGCGCCCATGGATTTGACTTGTTGATACATCTCCCGCCCAACCCCTAGGCTTCCCCAAAACTTGTTGTGTTGCCGACAAGCTTTGGCGACTTCTTGCATCGCCGCGATGACGTCCGGGTGGCGGAGTTGGCCAACCTGGCCGATTCGGTGGGCAAAATCACCGGGGCCGAAGAATAGCCCGTCGACACCATTCACGGACACGATCTCATCGAG
>JBJHBN010000042.1:0-10241 GCA_050485505.1 Opitutales bacterium
TTCCTGGTGTCTGTTGTGGGTCGTGACTACAACGGGCCCCAGTCCTCGTCCGGCGCGGCTTTTGGCTACCGGATCCGGATTCAGGTCACTGTTGTTTCCCGGTCGCTTTCGGCCGGTGGGCATAGTGCCTACGCCCTGCTGGAGTCGGCCTACCAGGCGCTGGCAGGCTGGCGTTTATCGGGTCGCCCACTGTGGCCCGAACGTGAATTTTATATCGGAAACGATGGCGATCTGTGGAAATATGGTGCCATCTACACGCTTACCAATGTGAGGATTTGAATGAAACTCTCCAAGAATTTCAAGCTCGAAGAGTTCGAGCGCAGCGCCTACGCCGCCCGGAATGACTTGAGCAACCGGGTGCCAGAATCGTTATTGCCGAACCTGCAGGATCTGGTTGACCGGGCCGTGCAACCTGTTCGGGACCTGCTGGGCGAGGGCGTGGTCATAAGCAGTGGCTACCGAAGTTTGGCCGTGAACAAGGGGATCGGTGGCAGTCCGCGAAGCCAGCACATGAACGCTGAAGCGGCTGACCTTCAACCGGTAAGGATGTCTGTACAGGCGGCCTTCCGGAAGATTGCGCTCTCGGACATCCCTTTCGATCAGCTAATCCTGGAATTTGGCGAATGGATCCACATCAGCCACCGCAGGGGAGGCCCCCAACGCCGGCAGGTGTTGATAGCCAGCCGGATCAACGGCAAAGTGATATACACTCCTTGGCAACCGCCCTCAACCGCAAAACCGTAACAAGCTTATGAACAGACCAGAATTTGAATTGGGGTCTTCTGTCTATCGTTTCGAAGACCTTACGCTGGGCCAAATGGAACTGCTCGCCGGCCTTATGCATGAGAGCCGAAAGGCCATTTTTAAAGAGTTGGTACAGACCGATGAACCGACGGTGTTGGCTCGGCTGACGATCAGCATTGCCGACGTCATGCACGACCTGCGGCGATCCGGCACGTTGAGCGATTTCATCGCTGTATGCATGCTACCCAAGGGTGGCACCTTTGACGCTAAGACCGTAGCGGAAAGGTCCGCTGCATTTAAGGCGTTGCCCTATGATAAGGGCGAAGAGGTAATCGAATTTTTTTTTACCACCGGCGGGTTTGCGAAGCTCCTTATGCCCGCCTTTTTGACCACGCCGTCAGCGGCTCCAGGGGGTGGCCCCGGGGGCAGCACGAAATCCAAGACATCCTCTGGGTCCTCGTCCGGAGCAGTCCCGGAACCCTCCCCAAAATCCGAACCTTAACCTACGCCGATGCGCTTTGGATCCTGGACAGGCTTCATGACGAAGCCGCCGCCAAGCGCGACGCCCAGAACAAACACCCATGAGCCTTACAGAAAATCCATCCCGTATCGTACTGCGCCGCGCCACTGTTCACTTTGTGACCGCTGCTTTCGAACCGTTTCATTTTGGTCTGGTCAAGGAGGTCAAGCTAAAGGCCATCACTATCCCGGCCGGACGGGACAGTCATGGCCGTACACAGGTGGCCGGGTATGACTGTTCCATCGAATTTTCGATTATGCAAACCCATGCCAATGACCTCGCCGCCCTCTCCGCTATAATCGAGCCCGGTACACTACAGCTCCGCTCGGGGTCCCATAGTTTGGGGCTTCCTAATGTTAAACCGCGATTTGAATACGATCTGGATGCAGCCGGCGGAATATCCGCAGTCAAGTGCATGGCGGACGTGATCCTTGAGAAACACCAGTTAATTGACATTATCCTCGCGGCCGGCCAGTATGGTAGCGGATCCGGAAACTCCTGATATGAACGACAAGGTTTACATATTGTCCCATGAATTTGGCCGGAGCATTTATGGCGGCGCTGGATCGGTGATCAATGCCCAGGTCACCGAATTGAGAAGGCGTGGTATAGACGTAGAGGTGCTGGTCTGGTCGCATAACAGTAGTTTGGACATGACCGCCGTGCGAAGCGATGGTGCCCTAGTGCTTGAACACCCCTCGGAGTTTTTGCAGATCATCCCTTCCGGCGCTCTCGTAATTGACCACCTGTACATGGATCATCCCTTTCGGCGTGCTATGACTAACCGCATCCAGTACGAGCACGGTATCGGAGGTTGGACTAACTCCACCCGTCCGGATCCGTCCCGTTATGAAGGAGCCCGTGCCGTAGTGTGTGTTAGCCATGCGGAGGCTGCCCTGTTCCGGCGCTTTTTCCCGGCCATGGCCGGTTTGACAGAAGTGGTCTACAACGGGAGCCCTTTACCGCACAGTGTCGCCCCGTCCGCTGGGGGCACAGTGATCGGATATCTGGGCCGAACCGCTGGCCACAAGCGTGCGGATTTCGTCCACCGTGTCGGTCGCGCAGCCGGATTGCACACGCGTTTTGCCTTTGCTACGACGGCATCCCCGCTGCCGGACTGGGCCAAAGACCCTGATATCGATGTGCGGGAAAACCTTACCCCAGCCGAACAGCAGCAGTGGTTCTGGCCCGATATCGGCCTGTTGTGCATACCTTCATCGTATGAACCGTTTGGCATGGTGGCTATTGAAGCCCTGTCAAGAGGTGTGCCGGTGCTTGCTGCCCGCACCGGTGGGTTGGCTGAGATTATTACCCCGGAATGCGGTTTCTTTTTTGAAACGGACGGCCTGGCCACGGACATAGCGTTCGCCAATTTTGTCCAGGCACTCGGCCAATGGCAGAACTCCACAGCAGGCCAGCGCTATATGATGAGCATGTATGCTATGGATCGCGCCAGGGCTTTCACGCCTGATATAATGGTAAATGGCCTTTTGGAAATCATCCACAGGCGCTGTGCCCAGACCGATTTTTTACTTCACCCTCAACCCTAAATAACCAACCCCATGTTTTTACATCAATTCTACACCCTGGTGCAGCAGCGCCGGGACTCACTGAAAGCCGAGATCACCCATGACGGCGCCCTGCGCCTGGCGGATGGTGCCGATCAACGCCTCGAACAGCGGGCCATCGCGCAAGTTGGAGCTTCTCTGGTGGACGCGGCGGGGGATGCTCCGTTTACCGAAACCACCTTTGTGGCCGAAGTGGATGCGTATATATCCCTGAGTGGGCTGGACGCCACCGACCGGCTTCTGCGCGGTGAAGCGATCGCCAAGATCATCGAACCGCTCAATCCCCCTGCCTGATCAATATTAACCCGCACCCCTTACAAAGGGGTGCGTAACCTTTTGTATGTATGGATTTCAACTATCAAAATGCGTATGTCGGCCTGATCACTGACCCCAACAAGGCGCTGGCGGCCTTTTCTACCGGGAACATCACCGCCACGGACATCACCCTTATTGGCATCACCTCCAGTGAAAGTGGCTACAAAGTCGAAAAGGACCAGACGCAGCGGTCATCCACTGGCAAAGAGTATGTCCTGACGTGGAAACTGACCATCAACATCCCGGTGCTCACCCGATTGGCCGCTGGCGTGATAGATTCGGTAGACGGGAACACCATGGCGGTCGTGTTTATCGATGCGGGCTTGGTTACCGTAGCTGATGAATCGGGTTCCTTTCCCAATGTCCCGGTCCCCTCCGGAGTAAAACTGCTCGTGCCGACCCGCCTCTGGATCACCGAAGACGAACAGTTTGGTAGCGGACAAGTTCGTCCCGTTGTTATCACCGGTGAGAAGATAGAAGCTTCCAAGGGCGCCCTGCGACGCGACGCCGAAATACTTGCCGATAATTAACAGGGGTATACCGTCATGCCCTACTTCCGTGTGGACTACAACGAGCAGACGGGCGAAACCTTTACGGTCCGGTTGGCCGAGTGGCAGGTATCGCGCCGTAGCCGACGGGCGCGTTATCCCTACCTGACCGGTGGCACCGACAGCAAGTACTTTGGCCATGAACTGCTGATCAGTTGTATTTGGGAGTACCTTTCCGCTGAAGAAGCCGCACGGATCAAGCGGATGATCGCATCGATCCGGTCCGGTTCCCAAGTCAGGGTCCGGATTTTTGGAACCGATGACGACGAAATCCTGGGATTCCCTTTCAGTGATGGGTCTGGCGGCACGCTCCCGGCCTCACAGCGTGGATGGCCGGTAGACCTGGAAGACGACGAAACTTCCGAATCCACCGGCAACATCATCGACCTGTTTCCCTTGGAAATTAACCTGATAACGAAAGTGAACGTGGGCGCAGGAGCCGGTGATGTTTGAACTGACTTTTTATGACGGGGCTACCGCACATGAATGGACGGACAAGGTGATTAGCCTCGGACGGCTTGTCCGCAAGGCTGAAGAAGAGGGGCGTATGCCCCGTATCCTATACTTCGATAACTTTGACGTTGAGGTGCCCTTGCACCAGACTGGCGGACTTTTTGGGCTTTCTGTCCTGGCTGCTTACCCCGACTACCGCCTCACCCTTTCCATTCATGGCCGCACCGTTTTCCGGGGCCAGGTGGACTTTGAAAGCATTGCCTTTACCGCCGCGGAAACCGTGCGGTTTTCGGTTGTTTCCTTCCTTGCCACCCTCGACAGGGTTCGCTGGCCAGCGGCGTGGATACAAAGAGACCTTATTGCCGATTGGAATGATCTTGGAATAGGTGCAACGTCGCAGGTCAACGTATTGCCGAGAGACCAGATTAGCGGAGGTGATTTTTACGAGTATATTTACGTATCACCGCTGCCTACCTGGAAAACACACAACCCTATGCGGGTTGGAGACTTTATAGTCCACCCAGGGTGGCCCGAAATTATATATCAAGTCCGCGAGCTTTCAATAGAGCAACCTGGAGCCATACCATGGCACAAGATCGTTTTAGATCGTCCATGGTTTGATCCCACTTATGTTCCAGGCGCCGCGGGACCGGTCTATTCTTCCGCTGTGTACCGTCTGCGGGAATTCCTTGGCCAAGAGGTATTTGAACACCCTACCTGGTCAGGAGGCGGGCTCCCCCCGATAGGAGACGGGTTTTACCTCAATGGCCGTAATGTGGGAAAGGCACTTTTCTCACATCTGGACATCACGGATATAGACACATACTTTCTTGGCGATCCGGATGTATTTCCCCCTTTTATGCCCATCGATGCCGGTGGCGGCATTGCCAAGGAAGACAACCCCGTCCGTGTTTTGAACCTTTTGCTGGGCTTCCAGCGCCAGGCCATTACCACATCGTCTTCCGGCACGCTACGTACCGTCCGCATAGGTACCGGCGCACATACACCGGAAGGCCTATACCCCGAAATTCCGGAAGGTGCGGTTCTTGACTCGGCGGTCAATTTTAGCTGGGATAAGCGCGTGGACCGCGTGGAGGTCTCGGCCAGCTGGCGCGGCGAAACCGTTGAAGCTGTCAGCGAACGGGCGGTCGAAGGATCGACCGACGCCCGCCGGCAGACCCTCCGGGTTGAGATTATAGGCGATGCGGATCGTGCCGAGCAAGTGGCAGCCGACCTTTTTTCCTTTTATGGGTATCGCCGTTATGCGGCCAGGGTTCGGGTACCAGCCGATACACTGCTTGCACATGCGTCCGACCCTTTGCACGTGCTTGACGCCGATCTGTACGTTCCCGTTCGGTATAAAGGCCTGGGTTGGCAGATCAGTGGGATAGAAATCGATGTCTCCGCGCTGGCTGTAACCCTGGAACTGACGGGCCTCCAGGCCTTTGATCCGGAAGCGGGGTAAAATTGTCACGCATCCCGGATATAATCATCGGACTCGATGTCTGCCCGCGGCCGCATTGGGTTGCTGTACCGGTTTCCGAACCTGATCGAAAAGGCGACTATCACCCAGAAAAGCACGAAATAAACCCAGTCTAACCCTGTTTCCATTATGGGATCCGATAATAAAATCCAAATTGAAATTGAAGTCAACGGTCAAAAGGCCTTGGCCACAATTGGCCTTACCGAGGACAACATACGCAAATTGGGCGCTAGTTTCAACGACGCAAAGCGGCAGACCGGCGACTTCTCCCGAGATGCCGTTCAGAACTTAACCGATGTGCGTAATGTCGTTCAGGGCCTTGAGGGCATTTGGCGGACGTTTAACGCCACCTTTAACCGATCCTTTGCTTTGTATGAACGTCAAATTAACGCAGAGCAACGACTGGAGGCCGTACTCCGTGCATCTGGGCGCGAGGTAGTGCAAAACAGTGCCCGCCTGCGGGATATGGCATCGGCCCTGCAACAGGCAACGACCTTTGGCGACGAGCAAATTTTAGAGGCACAGGCCGTACTGCTTACGTTCCAGAATATCGGCCTGGAGACACTGCCCCGCGTAACAGAGGCTGCCCTGGATATGGCCAGTGTGCTCGGTGGCGATGCTGTGAGTAGCGCAAGGCAACTTGCCAGGGCCCTTGAGGACCCTGAACGGGGATTGGATACCTTGCGGCGCACCGGGGTTACTTTTACCCGGGAAATGGAGGAACAGATACGCCAGCTTGCCGCATCTGGCCGTCAGATGGAAGCGCAGTCCCTTATTCTGGCCGAACTGGAGAACCGGTTCAAGGGCACCGCAAAAGCCATAGCGGACACCCCGGCCGGCCGTTTCCGCCAGCTGCAGAACGAACTGGGGGATGTACGTGAAGAGATGGGGGCGTTCATGGCCACCGGTATCGGCCCCGTGGTTGCTGGTCTGAGCACGCTGCTGAAAACCAGTAACGAACTTAGCCCGGTGATCACCGGCGCCATTGGTCTTACCGGATCTCTTACGGCTACCTATGTTGCGCTGAACGTTACCGGGCTGTTACCGATACTCAGGGGCCTGGCCATCTGGAAACCTGCCGTTACGGCCATACCGGCACAATCGGCTATAGCCGCGGGCGGTATCAATACACTTACCATATCGTTCCGGGGGGCTACGGTTGCGGCCCGCACCTTCTTTGCTTCCCTGGGCCCGATTGGCTGGGCGGCGCTGGGTATTGGCGCATTGATCCCTATTGTGGGCATGTTTGCTTCGAAAAACAAAGACGCCGCCCTGGCCACAGATGAATTGGACACTGCCCTGCGCAGCCTTACCCTCGACCAAAAGCGGGAAAAACTGCGCGAACTGGGCAAAGAGGTACAGGCGCTTTCCAATGCCATCCGTGCAGCCAGTGACTCAGATTGGCGGCGTGAGCAGGTCCGTAACCTAGAGTCCCTGCAGAGCCAGTACCAGCAGCTGGCCAAGGCAGCCTTAATGCAGGACAGCGAACAGCTGACCATGGAAATAGACTCCCGGTCGGTGACCCTTCGGCAGGTGGAGACAGAACTTGCCGGTGCCCGTGAACGTTTGCTGAGCGCCCGAGGCAGGTTTGCCAGAGCGGAGGCCATGGCGGAAGTCCGTGGGCTTATGGCACAGGCAGACACGCTGAAGGCACAGGTTCAGCAGTATCAGGACCAGCTCAACCTGTTGCGAGAAAGGCAAGCCCAACACGAACGCGACCGGCCACTTACCCCCGAACAGCAAAGGCAGGCCGAACAACTCCGCCTTGATATCATCACTGATGCCCGTGACCGGGAGCTTGCAACGTTACGCCTTTGGTATAACCAGCAACGGGAACTGGCCGATGGCCAGCAGGATAACCTTTCGTTGCTTGAGTTGGCTTACGCAAACCGACGATCGGCCATCAATGATACCTACAGGGAGCGGGAGCTAACCGCTCAGCGTACCTTTGCTGGCCGAATTCTGGCTATTCAGGATGATTTCCGCCGGATAGAAGGACAACAGGAACGTCGTATCCTTGCTGATAGGTTGGAGCGGATCGAGTTGGCATATCAAGGGGAAGCGGAGGGTACCGACCTTAAAAAGCAACTCTATCTTGATTTGCTCCAGGCCCGCCTTGAACTGGCCAGGGAGGAAAAGCGTATCTCAGATGAAGCTTCCGACGAAGACAAACAGCGGAACGACCGCCGGGAACAGCTTCTTGCAGAAATTACCCGGCAAGAGCTGGAGATGTTCGAAGCCACAGAACGGCTGGAACTCGCCCGAACAACCCTCAACTTGCCTTATGAACAGCGCCGGTTGGCGGAGCTTGTACTTGAACAGAACTTGCTGCTCAACCGCAAATCCCTATTGGAGGAAGAACTTCAGGCTGTTCAGGACAATGTAGACCTGACCATTGAGGAGCGCCAACGTCAGGCCAATGCTGTTACGATTGAACTGTTGCGCATTGAGCAGGGGCTTCGTGACATTGACCAGGCTGCGGCAGATCTGGAGGAAACTTTCGAATGGACTTTTGGCACTGTCGTTGGATATACCAAAGAAATCCTTGGTGCTTTTCAGGACATGTTTCGAAGCCTGAACCAGCTCTATCAGCAAGATGCCCGCCGTAAAATTGACGCTGAAATGCGGAAACGCAATACGGCGTTGGATACTTCCGAACAGGAAGCCCTTGCAGCGGCACAATCAGCTGAAGAAAGGTCGGCCATAGAGCTTGTATATGAGGAACGGCGCGCGGTACTGGAGGAGGAAGCATTGCGGATGAAAGCAGAAGCCGCCCGTAAATTCTTTACATTGCAACAGGTTGCCAGTGTGGGTCAGGCAACCATGAGTACCTATGAGGCCGCAACCAAGGCATTGACGATCCCGCCGCCATTTGGCCAGATTTTGGCTGGGATACTCACCGCCGCTGGTCTGGCCAATGTGGCTGTGATTGCATCACAGGAACCACCTGCATTTGCTGATGGCGGGCTGTTTCGTGGAGCTGGAGGCCCTACAGAAGACGCGAACCTTGTGCGATTGTCAAATGGCGAATATATCGTCAATGCAGCATCAACGAGCCGTTATTTACCATGGTTGGAGGAAATTAACACCAATCGTTTTGCGCCTGACGACTCGACCCGAGCCCTTTTACCAGCTGTCTCTCCGGACTTTAGGTACGTTGCCCAGTCTTTGTTGCGGGTTGGCAAGGATATCGCCCGGCTTGCCAATAGGCCTCTATTAGCGACCGCAAGTATCCCAGATTTCCAGACCGCTGCAATCGTAAACAGGGGTTCCCGCATTATAACCAACAATACCTATGATCTATAATGCCCCCCCCCAATTAATTACGTTAATTGAGCATCAATTGGCTTACCGTCAAGCGTTGAACGCAAACTTTACAAAAATAGGAATGGGCATGGAAGCATCAGTATATAAGCCGTTAGACTATCCTGGGTTCGTTGTTCGCATTTCAGTAAAACCTCCGAATCCCAATCTTACGCGTGCCGTTGGCCGTAACTTTAACAACGCTGTCCGGGTGCATTATTATGCCCTGGTGTCCGGTTTATGGTTCTATGTTCTGGAAGAACTACAACCACTCGGGGTGGATTTCGAAAGTGCGATTAAGAGCACATCACTTTTATATGGTTTTAACTGGCCATTGAGCCCGGGAGGGTTTCGGGATTGCTTTTGGCATCTACTTAAGATGAATTTATTTCCTGCGTATGGCACCGCAGCTATTTACGCGGATGTCCGTTCCGGCCTTTTGGAACTCAAACAGTGTGAGATTATATTTACCGATCTTGTGCCCGGCAACATTTTGATAGATCCGAACACTGGCCGATATAAGATTATCGACTACTTTGGTTAGATTTCATTCCCATTCTATCACACCTATTTTCCCAAAGTAAATTTTGCGTTATAGTTTGTTCACCATTTACATGCTTCTTACTGGCGTGAGATATCTTGATAAGAAAAAAACGACCGATGTAAGTTTTGTTGACTGGACTTTGACCGTAGTTATCCTTCTTTTCGGATTGTCGTTTTTGGGATTTGGAGTTTCAAATTTATTAAGCGGAAATTATTTCGGACTTGTATTCATAACGTTTGGCTCCTTTGGCTTTTTATTTTCGCTCCAGGATTACAATAACTTTACGGGGAAATCGAAAATTAAAAACTTCTTCCTGACTACACATTTGCAACGGATGTCGGGAAGTTACATAGCTTCAACTACAGCTTTCCTCGTTGTAAATAATACATTTTTCCCCTCCGTAATTGCCTGGTTGCTTCCCACAATGATTATAACGCCCTTAATTGTAGTCTGGACAAGAAGATATAAGGTAGTCTTAAAAAACAAACCTGTCCTAAATCCGGAAGAATGAAGCTGAACGGTGATTCCCCTGCCACGCTTTTGCTCAACAAAAACTCCCCTCAGCCGGAACTTGTCGGGGTTCTTTCTGATTAACAAATTGTAAACCAACCGCCGAACCCAACAAGCAATGATTCAAATCGCAGGACTTCACAAACAATACGAGGAAAAAATGGTTCTCGAGAACCTGTCTCTGGAAATCCTGCCGGGAACATGTTACGGCCTGCTGGGCAACAACGGAGCCGGAAAGTCCACCCTCATCAAC
>JBJHBN010000043.1:0-10202 GCA_050485505.1 Opitutales bacterium
TTGAGGACTGGATCGAAGTAGGCATGGTGTGTGGGCAGGTGCGGGTTGGATTGGGCGGACGAGGGCGTACACCCTCCGGCAGGCCCGCAACCCACGATCGGGCGGAACCGTCGGCGACGCTTCCCTACCCCCATCCACCAATCCATTATTCCATCATTCCAGCCCATCCATTCGTCCTGCCCCGCCAGTCTTCCACAAAATCATTGTCGCCGGGCTGTGGGCGTGCTATCCCCTGCGGGATCATGTCTCTTCTATCTCTTGGACTTAAATGGCTCGGGGCTCTTGGACTTCTTGCGACGGTGGTGGCTTGCGGGCCGGGTGAACGCGGGGAGGGCGATCCGGACGGCTCCGTACAAACCCTGCGCTGGGGAACCTCGGCAGTGGGGTCTTCGGGCCACCGGGCGATGGTTAATCTGGCAGCGGTGCTGAATCGCGAAATGGAAGACTGGGACATAACAGTGTTGCCGCTGCCCGGAGCCATCATGGGGCTGCGCAGCTATATCCAAAGCGACCTCGATGGCTACTATGGATCGAATATGTCCTTCTACGAGCTGGCCAACGACCGCGACCGCTTTGCCGGTTTCCGCGACCGGATACAGAACGAACCGGTGCAGACCTTCTGGGCCTATACCATGGAAATGGGTCTGGCCATCCAGGCCCAGGAGGCCGATCGCTTCAGCAGCTGGAGCGACCTGAACGGCCGCGGCGTTTTCACCGGTCCGCGGCCGTGGGATACGCGCGCACACCTGGAACGGGCGATGCGTGCGGCTGGAGTCGAACACCAGTACGTCGAACTCGATCTGAGCATGACCGGCAGCCAGCTTCGGACCGGATCCATTGCTGCCATTGGCGTTTACAGCACCGCGGAAAAAGACATCCCGCCCTGGTTAGCGGAAACCGAGCGAATCGCCAATCTCAAGATCCTGAATCCGAGCCCGGATGAGCAGGCGGCGATGCGCGAGGCAGGGCTCGAAGTGGTCAGCATTTCCACCGATGCCTTTCAAACCGATGTCGGGGTAGATGAGATTCTCTTCACTCCTTTCTTCTATGGATTCCATCTCGGCCTTACCATTTCGGAAGACGCCGTTTACCGAATGCTGCTTGCTATTGAGGCCAACGCGGCCGATCTTGCCCGCTCGGACGCGGTCTTTAGTCAGTTGGCCGAAGATATGCCGAGCCTGCAGGCTCGTGGAATTGCCAACGCAATCGACGACGCCCGAATCCACCCGGGACTGGCCCGCTACCTACGCGAACGGGATGTCTGGAATACAGACTGGGACAGCCGGGTGGCTCAAAACGAGGATTGATGAGCGCCGGGTTTCTGTCGTCAAGGTCCATCCGCATACTTTTCTTCAGCCTGGCTGGGGTTTACCTGCTGTATTTGCTTCGCTATTACGCAACCGGATCCGGCGGGCCAACCCTACTTGCGCTCAAAATGGTTCCCGCCTCCATTGTGATCCTTATTTGGGGAGATCTGCGCGAGGGCAGCTACTACCCTCGCCTGTCACCATTTCTGCGCCAGCTCACGGCGGTCCTTTGTTCCGCGATCGCAATCGCCTCGGCCGCTTATCTCTTCACCAACGTGGAGGCCATCCGCATGGACCGGCTTGGAGATTGGGATGCCTGGGATCACCTCGCAGCCGGCGCCTTGGTTTTGCTTGTTCTCGAACACACCCGGCGGCACTACCTTCCGGTATTCATATTCAATGCGGTCCTGATACTCTATTGTGTCTACGGATATCTCGTCCCCGGTATGTTCAATCACCCAGGGCTGTCCTGGACCCGGGTCAGCAGCGCAGCCGGACTGGAGATGTCGACCGGTATCTTTGAGCGCCTGCCGCAGCTGGGACTGACCCTGATAGGTTCTTTCATGTTGCTGCTGGCGACCCTGAAAGCATTTGGTTGTATCGACTCCATTCTCAAAGGCAGCACCCGAATCTCCAAACGCTCTCCCGCCCTACTCCCCCAAGGTGCCGTGATCGGCTCCTTTGGAGTCGCAGCCATCAGTGGCAGTGGTGCGGCAAACGCGGCAGCCACCGGTTCGGCAACCATCCCCATGTTGATCCGTGCGGGTTTCCCCAAGAGCCGGGCTGCAGCAGTCGAAACGGCAGCTTCCCTCGGCGGGCAATTGATGCCCCCGCTGATGGGCATTTCGGCATTTCTGATGGCCGACTTGATGGGTGTGCGCTACTTTGAAGTCGTTGAGCGAGCCCTTGGGCCGGCACTGATTTACTTCCTCGGAGTAGCCTTGGCAGTCTACCTGATCAGCCAACGTTTCCGAAACCCTGCGGCGGACCCGATTAAAAGCCAAGCGCTCGACTGGATGGACCGCGTGCGTATCGTCGCCTATCTGGTTTCGATCCTCGGACTGGTCTGGCTCATGGGGGTCGAGCGCCTGCCCGGCATGCTCGCAGCGCAGAAGGTATTTTATGCTCTGTTTGCGCTCCTCGCCGGCCTACACCTACTGCGCTGCTGGCGGAAACCGGAAGCGGTGGAGGGCGCTTGGCACAGTCCCTTTGCCGAACTCGTGCGGCATTTCGCCACCACCACCTCCCAGCTTACAGTGTTGCTTGCTTCACTAGGGATTTTAACCGCGGCCTTCAGCATTACGGGCGTGCCGGATAAGCTCGGGGTGCTGCTGATGCAGCTGGCGGAATTCCACCTGATCGCGATGGTACTGACCGCCTTCGCCATCGGCTACCTGATCGGTATGGGCTTACCGGTTGCACCGACCTATATCATTCTGGCAGTCGTAACCGCACCCTTCCTGATTCGCGCGGGCGTCGACCCCTGGACCGCCCACTTCTTTGCTTTTTTCATCGCCGTCTTCGGCGAACTCTCACCGCCCACATCGGTGACTGCAGCCGTTACCTCGCGCATCGCCGAAGCATCCTTCCTGCGCACGATGTTTCACGCCGTGAACATCTGCCTGCCGTTGGGTGTTTTGATGGCTGCGATTTTTCTCCAGCCCAACCTGCTGCTCGCTACCGGAGTTACCCGCTGGCTGGCCATCGGACAAGTCCTGCTTGCCACCCTCGGCCTTGTCTTCGCGCTCCACGGCCGCCTGCCGCAGTTGAAGAAGCCTGCGGAAGTGGCCATTCGTGCAAGCATCGCGATGGCCGCAGGCGGGTTGTTGTGGCTCGCATGATATTTATCCGAAGGGCTGCGCCTTTGCTACGAAACGGCCCGACAGATTCACAGCCCACAATACCCGCGGCACATGCGCCTCAGCGGGACTGCCCTGTTACCAGAATCCAAAACTCCACCAATCCACAATTCCACCAATCCACAATTCCACCAATCCTCCCCTCCCATTCTCCAGACCATTTAAATACTGACAATTGCGAAGAGACATTGATCCTCAGAGGGCATGGATACCTACCCCTTATCCCACAAACGACCATCGGCGCTGGACCGGTTCTGGTTTGGAGCGCCGTATTATCCTGAACATTGGACAGATTCAGAGCGTAAGAACGACGCCCAGTGGATGCGGGAAGCGGGCTTCAATCTGGTGCGCATGGCTGAGTTTGCCTGGGACCGAATGGAGCCCGAGGAAGGTGAATTTGAATTCGGCTTTTTCGATGCAGTCATTGCTGAACTGGGCGCGGCGGGTATTCAAACCCTGCTCTGTACTCCCACTGCAACGCCGCCTCGCTGGCTGACCCGCAAGCACCCGGGCATGTTGCGGGTCGATGCCAACGGCAAGCGCATGGAACACGGTTCGCGTCAACACGCCTGTCTCACCCACCCCGCCTTCCGCCACCACTCCCGGCGGATCACCCAAGCGATGGCGGAGCACTATCGAGACAATCCCCACGTCGTCGGCTGGCAAACGGACAACGAATTCCATTGCCTGTTCTCCGAAACCTATACCGAAAGTGCCGAACAACAGTTTCAGGATTTCTTGAAAGACCGCTTCAATGAGGACATTCAATCCTTGAATACCACCTGGGGCACGGCCTTTTGGAGTCAGAGCTACCGCAGCTTCCATGACATCCCGCTGCCCCGGCCCAACCACCCCTGGCCACCGAACCCAGCCCACTGGCTCGACTACAAACGCTTTCTCAGCCATGCAGCCACCCAGTTCCAGCGCGATCAGGTTCGGATCCTGAGGGCGGTCAATGCAGACTGGTGGGTGATGCACAACGGGATTTTCGGGGACATCGACTACCGCGGCGACTTTGGTCGGGATCTGGATATCCTCGGCTACGACTACTATCCGATGTTTGAAGTTGATCCCCGCATACGCAAGGACAGCGGCGCCTTCAACCTCGACCGGGCCCGGGCCCTGTGTGGGAATTTTATCATTCCGGAACACCAGACCTCCGGAGGTGGTCAAAACCCCTTCTACACCCCCGGACCGGAACCCGGTGAAATTCGGCTGATCAGCTACCAGAGCATCGCTCACGGCGCCGACAGCCTGATGTATTTCCGCTGGCGCAGTTGCCGGGTTGGTGCCGAACAATACTGGAACGGCATCATTGGCCACGACAATGTCCGCCGCCGCCACTACCGGGAGATTTGTCAGATTGGCGAAGAAATCCACCGGATTGAGTCAGAGTTGGTCGGTACTTCGGTGCACATTGAGTGCGGCGTTGCATCCGGTTCGCTGGAGGTCACTGCTGGCAACGAAGCCATGCGTCTGGGCATGCGGACGGAAAGCCACTACGCGGAGCAAGTACACCATTGGCTGCACCGGCGCGGCTACGCCGTCGGCTGTGTGCACCCTCAGGATGACCTCTCCGATTTAAAACTGTATGTGATTCCGCACTGGACCGTTTTTGATCCGGCCTGGGCCAACGGCCTTGAGCAGTGGGTTCAAGAAGGCGGCACCCTCGTCGTCGGTGCCCGCACTGCGACCCGTGATATCAACAACCAAGTGATCGATCAGCCCCCTCCCGGTTGCCTGCGCAGGCTCTGCGGGGTCCAGGTCATCGAATCCGGCCACAGCCCCACGGGAGGACGGCGCTTTGGAGTGAACATTGGCGATTCCCACTTGGATTCAGTTGAAGATTTCTACGAACACCTGGAAGTAGATACCGATGTAGAAGTCCTCGGAACCTGGAGCGACCGCTTTCTAAAAGGCAGCCCTTTTATAACCCTGCGGCGGCTAGGCAAAGGCAAGGTGGTTTACATCGCCAGCCTACTGAATACAGCCCTACTGGACCGCTGCATGCCGCTTGTGCTGAAACAAACCGACTGCAGTGCCCTGCGAGATCCGGACAATGAGTGGATCGAAATACTGGAGAGGAGAAAAGCGAATACCCGCCTCACATTCATCCTGAACCACCATGCAGAGCAGTCCTTCGCAGTCAGCACTCCGGCGGGCACGGAGCTATTGACCGGAAAGCGCAGCTCAGCGAGCGAGCAGATAATCGAGCCTTTTGGTGTGCGAATAATTCGGCTTGAATAAGATCAAGCAAGGCTCTTATGTTTTAAGGCTCGCTGCTTCCGCATCCAGAATTTCCTTACTTTCCGAACTGTTGTGACACGCCCTTTTGTCCAAACATCCCTTTTCGACGGCGATACCGCAAGCCCGTCGTCCACAGATGCTCTCAAGGAGTTCCAAAGGCGCTTCGAGGCCTTTGTCGAAAACCACCCGGGCATTGCGTGGATTAAAGACTCGGACGGTCGTTATATTTACTGCAACCAGGCCTTGGTCAACACGTATGGGATTCCTCGGGAGCAGTTGATTGGGAAGACGGACGAAGTCATCGTTCCGGCAACTATTGCTGCAAAGCACCAACGTATCCACAAGCGTGTACTGAGCCAAAAGAAACGCTTCGAATCCGTCGAACCGATCCCTTTGTCCGATGGCCGTGTCCGGTACTGGCAAATCCAGCGCTTCCCCTTTCAGATGGCAAGTGGACAAATGTGTATCGGTGGTATTGCCATTGATGTAACGGAGCGTGTGGAGGCTGAAGCCGCCGTTCACACCTCGGAGGAACGCTTCCAGAGTCTGATGGAAAACGCTCAGGATGCTCTCTTCAGCCTGAGCGCCGAAGGCATTCTTACCACCGTCAACTCCGCATTCGAACGCATCACTGGCTGGAGTGCCGAGCGCTGCCTCAACCAACTCTTTGAGCAGTGGATTCTCGCAAGCGATCGACCGCGCTTCAAAGAGGCGATAGCAGAGACCCTCAAAGGTTCGACCCCACCGACACTCGAAATCCAGCTTAACTCCACTACCGGACAGCCCGTACCCCTTGAGGTGACGCTTACGCCTCAGTATGAAAAAGACCTACTGTCCGGACTCTTTGCCATCGGCCGCGACATTCGCAAGCGGAAACATCTGGAAGGCCAGCTGCGACAGGTACAGAAGTTGGAATCAATCGGCCAACTGGCGGCGGGCATCGCACACGATTTCAACAATATCCTTTCGGTCATCCAGGGGCACACCGCCCTCGTGCAAATGAGCGACACTCTGGCAGACAGCGACCGGGAATCGGTCGAGGCGATCAATCAGGCGGCGAACCGCGCCTCCAACCTGACCCGTCAGCTGCTAATGTTTAGCCGCAAACAGGTAATGGCGCTTGAACCGCTGGACATAAACAAGGTCATACACGAGCTCACGCGCATGCTCTCGAGAGTGCTGCCGGAGAACATTCATTTGCGCACTCACTGCGGCGAAGAGCTGCCACAGGTGTCCGGCGACAGCTGTATGGTCGAACAGGTGATCATGAACCTTGCGGTCAATGCCCGTGACGCCATGCCCAAAGGCGGCACAATCACCATCAGCAGCTCCTATGTCAGCTTTGGTCCCAAGACCAATCCAGCCTACCGCCTACTGCCTCAAGGCGACTTTGTCTGCGTCAGCATTCGCGACACCGGCAGCGGAATTCCACCTGAGGACCTGCCCCATATTTTCGAGCCATTTTTCACGACAAAAGACAAAGAATCCGGAACCGGACTGGGTCTGGCCACAGCCTACGGCATCGTCAAACAACACAACGGCCACATAGACGTGGAGAGCGACCTTGGCGCAGGCACCCGTTTCCGCATCTACTTTCCGGTTTTGCGGGAAAGCCCCTCAAGTCCCTTTCGCCTCGATACCTTTGAAACCACGCCCTCCGGTGACGAAACGGTTCTGGTCGTCGAGGATGAACCCTCGGTCAGCCGACTTGTTGAGACTCTCCTGAACAAATTCGGTTACCAGACTCTGCTTGCCAAAGACGGAGTCGAAGCCCAGAAACTCTGGCGCCGCCATCGTGAACGCATTGATCTTCTTCTCACCGACCTGATCATGCCCCGCGGCATCAGCGGCGGCGAACTCGCCCATATTCTGCTTGCAGAAAAACCCGACCTACGGGTGATCTTCACCAGCGGCTACAGCAGCGAAACCCACCACCGCAACCTGAAACTCAAAGAAGGCGTCAACTTCATCCCCAAACCCTACATGCCTCAGGAATTGGCTACGATCGTCCGAGCCTGTTTGGACCGCAGTTGAAGCCTCAAATCGGTACATCTTCGTAGCGGAGAGACGATAGTCCTTCGCAGCAGGATGCAACCCATGCCTCAGCGAAGCGCTATCGCGCGTCCGCTACGGAATATGATTTCCACTTATCCGTAACCCTTCATTTTTCCCTTGATTCCCTACCTTTTTAATGTAGATTAAGAAAAATACTATGAAGCTTAGCAAAAAAGCGGAATACGGATTGCGGGCCCTCATCAACCTGGGGATCGCTCAGGAACTGGGGCGGGATCGGGTTTCGATCTCGGATCTGGCTGCTTGTGACAACCTGCCGCTGAAGTTTGTTGAGCAAATTCTGATGCAGTTGCGGGAGGCTGGATATGTGGATTCCAAGCGAGGCAAATTTGGCGGCTACTTTGTCCACAAGCCAGCGGAGGAAATTCGCATGGGGGATTTGATCCGACTATTGGACGGACCTCTGGCCCCGATTTCCTGTGCCAGCCAGACTGCCTATCAGAAGTGCTCCTGCCCGGATGAGACACACTGTGGTCTGCGCATGCTGATGATCGATGTGCGCAACGCGATGGCGAACATTCTCGACCGCTATACCCTGGCGGACGTCGTAGAAGTGACCTTGCGCAAGATCCGCCACAACAATGCCAGTCATTTCTTTCTCAACACAGGCTTACCTGAAAAGGCATCGAAACAACCCAAGGGCCCGGCCAACCCACACGATGGATTTCTCGCAGGCCTGCTAATGGAAATTCCGAAATAATCCGAACCCACCCCACAAGCATCAAAGGTCATTAGCAGATTTGACGAGGCCGGCCCTAGACCAGGGGAGACCTTCCCAAGTCACAAACTATCTCATCATTTAAACAGAGATCCAAGAAACGGCTGACCGGACAACCGGATGTTTCGTTTTCATCAAAGAAAGCGAATCCATGTCATCAAAAAACCTATCCAACACAGCGTCCTCAGACGCAAACCCGCTCCATTCACGCAGCATGTTTCGAAATGCACTGGCGCTTGCCTCAGCATTCGTACTGGTGCTTGGCAGCCTGATTATTATCGGTTGCGGAGACAACAACGGCAAGGCCAACAGCGGCCAACGCATTGAGCTGCTGAATGTGTCGTATGACCCCACGCGTGAATTCTATTCGGAATTCAACCGGGCCTTCGCCCAACATTGGCTCGAACAAACCAACGAACGCCTGACCATCCGCCAATCGCACGGCGGCTCCAGCCGACAAGCCCGATATGTGATCGATGGCCTGCAAGCAGACGTCGTCACCTTGGCGCTAGCCGCCGACATTGATGCCATTGCTGAGCGGGGCTTGCTGGACAAGGACTGGCAAAGCCTGCTACCGGCGAACAGTGCCCCCTATCAATCCACCCTCGCCTTTCTAGTGAGGAAGGGGAACCCCAAGAATATCCAGAATTGGGATGACCTGGTCCGCCCCGGAGTTCAGGTGATCACGCCAAACCCAAAAACCTCCGGAGTTGCGCGTTGGAACTATCTGGCCGCCTGGGGATGGGCCGAAAGAAACTTCGGCGGAGACGAAGCCCGGATCATCGACTACATCAGCCGCCTTTATCTCAACGTTCCCGTCCTTGATACCGGTGCCCGGGGCGCATCCACGACTTTTCAGGAGCGCGGCATTGGTGATGTGCTGATCAATTGGGAAAATGAACTCCTTTTGGCTCTGCAGCAGAAGCCCGATGAGTTCGAAATCATCGTCCCTTCCGTCAGCATCCTGGCAGAGCCGACGGTTGCGATTGTGGATCGGAATGTGGACCGAAAAGGGACCCGTGCAGTCGCCCAGGCCTACCTTGAATACCTGTATTCGGATGCGGGACAAGATCTGGCTGGCAAGCACTTCTACCGTCCAAGCAATCCGGAGTTTTTGCAGAAATACCGTCACCAGTACCCAGAGATCGAACTGTTCACCATCGACAACACCTTCGGCGGCTGGGCCGACGCGACCCGGAAACACTTCCGGGACGGAGGTCTCTTCGACCAGATTTACCTGCGCAACTAATCACCGTCATCGACCATGAAGCAGGCACCAACAAAACTGCCACGCCGTGTAATTCCAGGCTTTGGCCTCTCTATGGGAATCACCATCTCGTACCTCGGACTACTGGTTCTCATCCCGCTGGCTGGGGTATTCATACTGACATCACAAATGACCTGGGAGGACTTCTGGCGAGTCACTACTTCTGCTCAAGTCGTGGCCTCCTACAAAGTTACTTTTGGTATTTCATTCGCAGCAGCCTCTACAAACGCGGTGTTCGGCCTGATCATTGCATGGGTTCTGGTTCGCTACCATTTCCCCGGAAGGAAGCTGATCGATGGAATGGTGGATTTGCCATTCGCTTTGCCGACAGCCGTAGCCGGGATCGCACTGACAGCACTATACAACCAGAACGGCTGGCTGGGAAAATTCTTCTACGGCATCGGCATAGAAACCGCCTACTCACAAGTGGGTATCTTCATTGCGCTGACTTTCATTGGCATTCCTTTTGTCGTAAGGACCGTTCAACCAGTGATTGAAGACCTGGACAGTGAAGTCGAAGAGGCTGCTGCTTCACTCGGAGCCAACCGCTTGAGGACCTGGGTTCAAATCATCCTCCCAGTCCTGATGCCAGCGATGTTGACCGGTTTCGCTTTGGCGTTCGCCCGCGCAATCGGAGAATACGGATCGGTGATCTTTATTTCCGGCAACATGCCTATGCGAACGGAGATCACGCCGCTGATAATCGTTAAATTCCTGGAACAGTACCAATA
>JBJHBN010000044.1:0-10194 GCA_050485505.1 Opitutales bacterium
AGACAGGAGGGACACTTCGCCATGGCGAAAGGCTTCCCGGTAGGTGTTGACCTCTTTTTCCACCATTGGATAGAAGCGGACCTGGTCGAAGAAACGCAGCAACCATGGCTGGCCGGGTTGAAATTCCTTGGTACGGCGGTAGGTGTTCCAGACCGGAACGGTGCGGCCGACCAACTGATAGCCACCGGGGCTTTCCATGCCGTAGACACACATATAGACGCCGCCGATACCCACCTCGCCTTCAGCGGTCCACGTGCGGGCAGGATTGTATTTGGTAGTAACCAGACGGTGACGGGGATCCACGGGCACGGCACAGGGGGCACCGAGGTAGACATCGCCCAGACCAAATACCATGTAGCTAGCTTTGAAGATCGTTTCTTCAACCGCCTCCACCGAGGGTAGACCGTTGATGCGGCGGATAAACTCGATGTTGCTGGGTAACCATGGGGCGCTGGAGCGCACGGATTGCTGATACTTGGCGATGGCCTGGCGAGTTGTGCTGGCATCAAAGGCCAGTGGCATGTGTACGATTCGTGTGGGCAACTCCAAGGTGTCGATCGCTGGCATTTCCAGCTCTGCTTGCAACAGGATATCCAACAGCTTTCGCAAAGGCAGAATGCGGCTGTCGTAGTTGATCTGCAGTGAGCGTATACCCGGAGAGAGCTCGAGAATGCCGTCAACCGGGTGCGTTTTCAGCCACTCCATCAGGGCGTGCACGCGGAAACGCAGTTCCGGATCAAGGTGCAAGGGTCCGTATTCCAGCAATACATACTTATCGCCTGCCTGGCGGTAGACCACGCCCGGACAGCTGCCATTGGCGGGCAGTTGATGGAGGATAGCACCGTCGCCCATCGCTGCATCGAATCCACTTGTCAGGATTTGCGGAGCAAGTGGTTCCGGTCCTTTTTCGAGTTTTTGAATCGCCGAGTCCTGGCGTTTTTCTGCGGTAACGGCCTCGCTGTAGGACGTTCGCACAAAGCGAATCCGGTCGCCGGGACGGAGTTGACCAATCTTCCAGAGTTCGGCCTTTACGATGGTTACCGGGCAGACAAAGCCGCCGAGGCTCGGACCGTCCTTGGCCAGGATTACCGGCATATCACCTGTGAAGTTGATAGTCCCGATGGCGTATTCAGTATCGTGGATATTCGACGGGTGCAGGCCGGCTTCGCCGCCATCGGTTCGGGCGAATTCCGGTTTGGGTCCGAGCAGGCGAATACCGAGGCGGTTCGAATTGTAGTGAACTTTCCAGTCGGTCTCGAAAAACTTCTCGATGAAAGCTTCGGTGAAAAAGTCAGGAGCGGCATGCGGGCCGTAGAGCACGGTGATTTCCCAATCCTGGGCGTAGCTCGGAACCATGTTCGCCGGGGCCTTGCGCACTGGGGCGAAGGCTTCGGCTTCCCGCAGCACTCGCAGCACATCTCCATGTACCAGGAACCGGCCTGCGTGTCCGCCGAACTTCCCGAGGCTGAAGGTCGATTTGCTGCCAATGTAGTCGGGCACGTCGAAGCCCCCTTTGACGGCCAGGTAGCTGCGACAGCCAGCGCCGTCGATACCGCGAAGCTGAAGCACGCTGCCGGCGCGCACGTGGATGCTGGACCAAAATTCGATCGGGTTGCCATCCAGGTCGCCTTTCATACGGGCGCCGGTGATTGCAATGGTGGTATCCAGATTGAATTTCAAGGTGGGCCCCATCAGGGTAAGTTCCAAAGCGGCGGCTGATTCATCGTTGCCCACCAGGGCATTGGCCATGCGGAAGGCGTAGTCGTCCATTGGCCCGGAGGGTGGCACACCCACTGACCAGTAGCCCACGCGGCCTGGATAGTCCTGGATGCTACTCTGTGTGCCTGGCTCCAGCACATCGATGGTCGACGGCTGGTAGCGCATTGAGGCCAGCCACTTGGTGTGGATGGAGCCGGACCGGAAATCGTCGTGACCGCAGATTTGCTGGAGGTATTCGAGATTGCTTTCGATCCCGGCGATGCGGGTCTCGGCCAGTGCGGTTTCCAGAGCCGCTACGGCGGCGTCGCGGTTGTCCGCTTTGACGATCAGTTTGGCCAGCATGGGATCGTAGTAAGAGGAAACTTCACTACCGCGCTCCACCCAGCTTTCGACCCGCGCATGTTCGGGAAAGTGGACATCGGTTAGAATCCCTGAACTGGGTTGGAAGTCTTTGTTGGGATCTTCGGCGTAGAGGCGGGCCTGGATTGATGCTCCCTGGAACTGGGGCTCCCAGCCTGTGAGGTCGAGCTCTCCTGCGGCTTGGCGAACCATCCATTCGACCAAGTCTACGCCGGTGACTTCTTCAGTGACCCCGTGTTCCACCTGCAATCGGGTATTCATCTCAAGGAAATAGAACTGCAGGGTTTTGCTATCGAAGAGGAATTCGACGGTGCCTGCCGATTGATAACCCACTGCCTTGGCAAGGCGTACGGCTGCGGCGTGCAATTCGGCACGGAGGCTGGCGGAGAGGCCCGGTGCGGGCGTCTCCTCCAGGACCTTTTGGTTGCGCCTTTGGGCTGAGCAGTCGCGCTCACCGAGTGCTACCACTTCTCCCCGGCCATCGCCGAAAATCTGCACTTCGATATGGCGGGCGACGGAGACAAATTTTTCGACAAAGACGCCGGCTTCACGAAAGGCGGATCCCGCTAGGCGTCGAACGGATTCAAAGGTATCCACCAACTCTTTTTCGTTCGGGCATACTCGCATGCCAATGCCACCGCCGCCAGCTGTGCTTTTGAGGATAACTGGATAGCCGATGCGATCGGCCTCTTTGCGTGCGGTTTCGATATCCGGCAGCAGTTCGCTGCCCGGCAGCATCGGGACCCCATTGAGCTCCGCTAGGGCGCGGGCGGTGTGCTTGAGCCCGAAATCCCGCATCTGTTGAGGCGTAGGGCCGATGAAGGCCAGACCCTCGGCGGCGCAGGCTTCGGCGAATGCGGCGTTCTCGGACAGGAAACCGTATCCGGGATGAATGGCCTGGGCACCGCTTTTGCGTGCGGCTTCGAAAATCTTTTCCGCGCAGAGATAGCTGTCGGTGGCGTTGGGCGGGCCGATGCAATGGGCTTCGTCGGCTTCGATCACATGGAGGGAATGCGCATCGGCTTCTGAATACACTGCAACTGATCCAACACCCATTTTTTTTAGGGTTCGGATGATGCGACAGGCGATGGCCCCGCGATTGGCGATAAGAACTTTGTTGAACATAAAGATTGAAAGGGAGGTGAGGTTAAACTTGCAGGTGTTCGCGCACGACGGTGTCACTGAGCTCCTGAATGGTTCCGGTCATCGTCACCGCACCACGGTCCATGGCGTAAAACCGGTCGGCGACATCGCGGCAGAAATCGACGTATTGCTCGACCAGGAGGATGGTCAGTTCGCCTTCGGATTTGAGTTGAACCAGGGTGTCGCCAATCTGCTCGATGATGGAGGGCTGGATACCTTCAGTGGGTTCGTCGAGGATCAATAGTTTGGGCCGGGTCAACAGTGCACGGCCGATCGCCAGTTGTTGTTGCTGGCCGCCGGAGAGCACGCCCCCTTTGCGTTTTAGCATCGATTTTAGTACCGGGAACAGGCTGTAAATCCGCTCAAGGGCTGCTTCCGCTTCCTTGCCCCGGCGACCATGGACCACCAAGCCGATGCGGAGGTTCTCCTCAACGGTCATAAAAGGGAAAATATCGCGCCCTTGTGGCACGTAGCCGATCCCGCAGCGGGCCCGGGCTTCCGACGCCATCCGGTTCAGCGAGCGCTCTTCCAAAATGATGTCTCCAGTGCGAACCGGCAGGAGTCCGGTGATGGCTTTTAGGGTACAGGTTTTACCGACGCCGTTGCGACCCATCAAGGCCACGACTTCTCCACGCGGCAATTCCAGGTTGACCCCGCGCAGAATGCGGGAACCGCCGATGTAGGCTTCGATTTGATCCAATTTCAACAGCGTACTCATAGCGTCAGTTCGCCTCCTTTCCGCGTCCAAGGTAGACTTCACGGACTTTTGCGTTGTTCTGGACGCTGTCGAAGCTGCCCTCACAGAGAATGGAGCCTTGATGAAGGACTGTGACTTCGCGCCCTTCGGCGATCTGGCGGACAAAGGTCATGTCGTGTTCCACAACGATCAGGCTGTGTTTGCCTGCCAGTGAAATCAGCAATTCGCCAGTCAGGCGGGTCTCCTCGTCCGTCATACCAGCTGCGGGTTCATCGACCAGAAGGATATCCGGGTCTTGCGCCAGCAACATGCCGATTTCCAGCCACTGCTTCTGGCCGTGAGAAAGTGAGCCAGCCAGGCCATTGCGGAAGGATTCGAGATTGATGCTTTTAAGGATTTCATTGAGGCGATCGCTTTCGTCGGAGCCAAGCCGGTGCCAGATCGAAGCGAACACACCTCTGGGTCCTTTGAGCGAGAGAACCAGGTTGTCCCAGACCGTGTGGGCCGTGTAGACAGATGGGGCCTGGAACTTGCGCCCGATCCCCAGACGATTGATCTGGTATTCGTTCAATTGGGTGAGGTCGGTTTCTGTCCCATAGATAATCTCTCCTGTATCGGGTCGGGTTCGCCCGGTGATCAGGTCAAAGAAAGTTGACTTGCCCGCGCCATTGGGTCCGATGATGGTTCGCAGTTCGCCCTTGTAGAGATAGAAGGTCAGGTCGTTGATTGCCTTGAACCCGTCAAAGCTTTTGGATACATCCTCGATGGAAAGTATGGCAGGTGCGTACATGATCAGGGATTTTTATGGGAGCCCGTTGTTTCAGATGAGGGTTCGGCGGGATCTTCGATGGCGGGCCTTCGTTTACGCTGAAGGGAATGCCAAAGGTTGCGAATGCGCTCAGGCAGGCTGGTGATACCGCCCGGCAGGAACAGCACGACAACGATGAAGAGCGCGCCCATGATGAACAGCCAGGATTCGGGCGAGGCTCGTGAGGCCCAGCTTTTTACTCCATTCACGGAGACTGCGCCGATGATTGGACCGACCAGGGTTCCACGCCCTCCGACCGCGACCCAGACAACCGCTTCGAGAGATTTGTCCGGAGTCATTTCGCTCGGGTTGATGATGCCGACTTGGGAGACATAGAGCGCCCCGCCGAGACCGGAGGTCATGCCGGACAGCATAAAAATGAACAACTTGAAGTGGACCGTTGCGTAGCCGGAAAAGAGGACTCGGTTTTCACCATCGCGAATGGCCTGCATGACTTTGCCAAATTTGGTGCAGCTGAGCCAGCGGAACAGCAGGAAAATCCCTGCCAGGCTGGCGATGGATGCAATGTAGAGCGCGCGCCGGGTATCCACTGAATTGATATCGAAACCAAGGATGGTGCGAAAATCGGTCAGCCCATTGTTGCCACCGAAGCCAAAATCGTTGCGAAAGAAGAGCAGGGCGGCGGCGTAGGTCAGGGCCTGGGTCAGGATTGCAAAATAGACACCACGCACTCGTGAGCGGAAGGCCAGCCAGCCAAATATGCCCGCGACCAGGCCCGGGACCCAGAGCGAGGCCGCCAGTGCGAACCAGAAGTTATAGAAGGGTTGCCACAGGGCCGGGAGCTCGGAGTAGCCCAGGAAAACCATGAAATTTGGGAGGTTACCATTTGCGCCAACCAAAATCAGATACATGCCGAAAGCATAGCCACCAAGGGCAAAGAACAGCGCCTGCCCGAGGGAGAGGATGCCCATGTAGCCCCAGAGCAGATCGATGCCCAGAGCCAGGATCGCAAAGGTGGCGTATTTCCCGTAGAGATTGATTGCGAAATTGGATACATAGAGCGGGTGATCTGAAGGCAGGAATGCGTTTAGCATCGGCAGGACGGCGCCGCAGATCAGGGTCACAGCTATGAATACTCCCCATTGCCAAGGGCTCAAGAGGCGGGTGCGATTGGAAGTGGTATTTGGAACGGTAAGGGACATGACAGAAGTCGGAGCTCAGTCGAGGTTTCGGCTACGGGTGGGGAAGAGGCCTCCGGGCCGCCATTGCAGAAAGAGGATGATGATAAACAGCACGGTGATCTTGCCCATGACGGCGCCCATTATCGGCTGCAGGAGTTGGTCGACCGTGCCAATACCCAGAGCTGCGATGACAGTGCCAAAAATATTTCCAACGCCACCGGCGACCACGACCATGAAGCAGTCGACAATGTGGTTCTGGCCGAGGGATGGGCCGACATTCGTCAGTTGGGTCAGGCAGGCGCCTCCCAGGCCGGCGAGACCGGAGCCGAAGGCGAAGGTCAACATATTCACCCGTCGGGTGCGTACCCCCATGCAGGCTGCCATGGAGCGGTTCTGCATGACCGCGCGGATGTTCAGGCCCATTGAGGTTTTGGTCAGCATCAGCCAGACAAGCACCACGATGAAAGCGGCGAATCCGATGACGAAGACGCGATTGAAGGCAAAGACAATGTCGTAGACGACAAAGTTCCCTTGCAGGTAGCTTGGTGCGTTGATCTGCACATTGGACGGGCCAAAGATCACACGGAAAAGCTGCTGAAGGATCAGTGAGACGCCCCAGGTGGCGAGCAGGCTTTCGAGCGGACGACGGTAGAGGAATTGGATGATGCTGCGCTCCAGAATCAGGCCCACCGTCGCGGCGGCGAAGAAGGCGACTGGCAGTGCACAGATAAAGTAGGCATTGAAGCCCGTCCCGATGGGGCCGAACCAAGCGACAAAGAGGTTCTGCACCAAATAGGTCGCATAGGCACCTACAACCATCAGTTCGCCGTGAGCCATATTGATTACCCCCATCAGGCCAAAAGTGATTGCGAGACCCATTGCCATGATCAGCAGGACAGAGCTCAGGCTGAGTCCGCGGAAGAAGTCGGCGAGAAAATTGACCCGGCTCCAGTGTCCTTCGATGGAGCGGACACCTTGGCGTGCAAGAGACACCATTTCACCGGTCATTTCGAATTCGGCGTCACCCCGTTCGTGCTGTGCGAGCAGACTCTCGAGGCGGGATTTAGCGACCAGAGACCGGCTGGATGCGAGGATTTCGAGTGATCGCAGGCGAACCTCCGGATCCGGTTCGTGGATACGGAGCAGGGCTACTGCGGTATCGAGTGAGCGGAGAACCGCCCGGTTCTCCTCAATGCGTTCGCGTTGCATCAGAAAAGGCAGGAAATCTGCGTTGCCGGAGGCTCCGAGGCGTTCGATGGATTCCTGGCGAACGCGCCAGTTGATGTCGTTGATAGAGGCCACTTCAACGATCCGGTTGATGGATCGGCGGATACGGGAATTTGTGCGCAAGAAGCGCATTTCGTCCGGACTGAGTAGCAGGGGTGCCCCCGACTCATCCAGGACTATGGATCCGGTTTGCACTGAATGAACCGGGTGTTTGCCCTCCATTTCAACGGAGAAATCGAGCATAATCAGACTCTCGGGTCCTTCCTGGTTTGGCAGATTGAAAAGTCCGCCCCGACGGTAGGCATTGAGCACGGGAGCGATGGCGGGATCGTCGAGTCGTATCAGGTTTTCAATTAGCTGGGGCTGTTGGGTGTTCGGCGCCATCAATGCCTCGATCAAGAGGTGTCGGTCGGGGTGCTCCCCGCCCAGATCGAGGGCCTCGTCGGCGAAGAGAAAAGCCGGTAAGGAAACCCAAAGACCGGCTAGGAGGAAGATGCGTTTGAGCAAGTGGATCACGGTGATAGTGGTAATCGGCTGCCTTTGCAGGTATCGAATCGGGTTCGGACCGAATGAATACCTGGGTTAAAAGGGTGGTCGGAAAGGGCGTCATGCCTTCGGGGGAGAGGAAGTGATGTCGACCCCCTCTCCCCCGGGACATAACAACAAACAAACTTGTTTCTGGATCAGTCTTCGGAACCAAAGCTGCCGGAGAGGAAGGGTTCTCCATAGACCTGTTCGAAGGCCTTGAGGACTTCGAATTGGCCATCCGGCAGGGTTTCGCCGATGTAGGCGTTTTTGGTTGCGTGGTGGTTGTCCTGCATGGTTACGAGACCTGCAGGGCCATCAAATGTGGTGCCGGGCAAAGCCTCGCGCACCGCATCCACATCGAAGGAACCGGCTTTTTCGACCGCTTGCTTCCAGAGGTAGACACCGGTGTAGGACAGCGCCATCGGGCTGTTGGTGACGCGACCCGTGCGCTCAATGCCGGGAACGTCTGCCGTCTGCAGCCAGGAGAAGAAGTCTTCCTTGAAGGTATCGTTCGCTTCCGACTCGAGGGACATGAAGTAGGCCCAGGAGCCGAGGTGGCCAACCAGATCCCGCGCTGGCAGTCCGCGAAACTCGTCTTCGGAGACCGAGAAGGAAATCACTGGAATGTCATCGGCTGAAATACCGGCGTTGGCGAGTTCGCGGAAGAACGGGACATTGGTGTCGCCGTTCAGTGTGCTGACCACGGCAGCGTCGCCGGTTGCGCCGAATTGACGGATTTCAGACACGATCTGCTGGAAGTCCGAGTGCCCGAAAGGCGTGTAGATTTCGCGAATGTTTTCCGGAGGCACGCCTTTTGAAGCCAGGTATTCCTGCAGAACCAGATTGGTGGTGCGTGGATAGACGTAGTCTGTTCCGAGGAGGTAGAACTTCTTTTTATCGAGTTCTTCCATCAGGTAATCGACGCCTGGAATGGCCTGTTGGTTGACTGCTTCGGACATGTAGAACACGTTCGGCGATTGTTCTTCGCCCTCGTATTGGACGGAATAGAAGAGCAGGCCATTGTTCTGTTCAAATACCGGCAGTACTGCCTGGCGGGAGACTGAGGTCCAACAGCCAAAGACAACGGCTACTTCTTCTTGTTCGAGCAAAACACGGGCCTGTTCGGTGAACAAGGGCCAATTGGAAGCACCATCGACAACGACAGGCTCGATTTTGTAGCCCATGACGCCGCCTGCGGCATTGATTTCGTCAAAAGCGAACAACAAGACGTCGCGCAGTGAGGTTTCACTGATGGCCATGGTGCCGCTCAAGGAATGAAGCACGCCAACTTTAACGGTTTTGTCTGCATGCATTTGGCTGGCAAAGGCGCCAATGCCAAGTGCCACGCTGGCCGTGACAGCCGAGAACTTCTTCAGTAGTGGAATTATCATAATGGAATCGTATGGATTTCGGATTGTTGTCTGGACAGAAAGGCTCAGAAGCTGAGTCCGACGCCGATGCTGCCAGTCAGGTAGGTGCTTTTTGCGTTGCCCGTGAAGTCTTTGTCGGTGTGGAAGAATGTCAGGCCGCCGTAGAGATCCCAGTCGCCGTATTCGCCGCTGGAGCTCAAGGGCACTGAGAAGTTGGCCCCGATCAGAGAGTAGGCGTAGCCGTCTTCCCCGTTTACGTAGTAATCATCGAGGGCGAATGCGAAGGCAGCCGGGAACGAGAAGCTGAAACTCTCGTAGTCGAATTCGTAGAGGGTGGCGCCAACTTCAAAGATCGTGCCTTTGAATTGGGCCCCATTGGGATCGAAACGGTGGTGCGCCACGATGTAAGGTGCGAGGGCGATAGCATCGTAGGAGACCGTTACGTCGAAGGTGCCTTCGGTTTCGCCGCCGTAGTACCATTGATTGAGAGTGAGATCGATGGTGAAGTCGCCGACTGGAAAGTAGTAGCCGAGCCAGATATCCACTTCCTGGATTTTGCCGCCAATGGAGGACGGTGCGATGTTGTTGATGTCGCCCCAGACACCCCCGTAAACAGCGCTGCCTTCGGCCACTTCAAATTCGAGACCGAAGGAGGGCTGGAACAGGATTTTGTCGCCGATAGATTCGGTGTCGGCGCCCCAGACATTGACTCCATAGGACATGAAGTGTGAATTGAAGTCCAGAGCGAGAAAACCGGACAGTTTGTCGGCCCCAGAGGCCGAGATACCCGCGCTTAGGCAACCAACGAGAGCGGCTGCGGCGATACGGGTGGAAGTGAGCTTTTTGGTTAAGAACATGATGACGCTTAGCTTTGTTGTGTTTGTTTTCGATTTTGTAGTTATCTCCTCATTCATTGCAAATGTAGCAGGGAGGCATCCAACCTATAGCCTTCTTCATGCCAAAACCGATCGATAGGTTTTTAATCAGTTGGTCAGCAATTATTTAGAAAACTCCTAAAAAATAAGCATCAGTCACCCTGCTGCGGCACACGACAGCTAAGTGTTGCAAAACGGGAGGGGGTGTCGCATTCTGCGCCACTCGCGTGGCTGCAAGCGTTGCGGTACGCACCTATTCACCAATCGGGCAATCCGGGTGGATGCCTTGGAATTTTTCCAGACTGGAGTGGTGCCCCGAACCTGT
>JBJHBN010000045.1:0-10173 GCA_050485505.1 Opitutales bacterium
AACATCTTTGGCGGCATTATGAGCTGTAAAGTGATCGCCAACGGGATCGTCGGGGCGGCCAAAAACGTTGATATCGACGTCCCGCTGGTCGTTCGACTCGAAGGCAATGAAGTGGAAGAAGGCAAGGAGATCCTGAAAAACAGTAATCTGCCAATAACCCCTGCCGATGATCTAAGTGACGCAGCCAAGAAAGTCGTCGAAGAGGTCGCCAACCAAGCCTGAACGCTGCACAGCAAACCATTAAATATTTAGAGACATGTCTATTCTCGTAGGAAAAAACACTCGTGTGGTCGGCCAGGGCATCACCGGCAACTTCGGTCGCCTGCACGCACTCAAAAACATCGAATACGGTACCAATTACGTTGCCGCCGTCACACCTGGCAAAGGTGGACAGCAATTCGAGGACAAACTTCCGATTTTTAATTCGGTCCACGATGCCGTCAAAAACGAGGGCGCCAACACGAGCGTTATCTTCGTCCCGCCACCGTTTGCCGCCGATGGTATTCTCGAAGCGATTGATGCCGGTATTGAGCTGATTATCTGCATCACAGAGGGTATCCCGGTGCGCGATATGGCCGTAGTAAAGGACGCATTGAAAAAGTCCAATACCCGCCTGATCGGGCCCAACTGCCCCGGCATCATGACCCCCGGCGAATGTAATATCGGCATCATGCCGAGCTACATTGCAAAACCGGGCAAAGTGGGCGTAGTCAGCCGTTCCGGCACCCTAACCTACGAAGCGGTCTACCAGTTGACTGTCCGCGGTCACGGCCAGAGTACCTGCATCGGTATTGGCGGAGACCCCATCAACGGCACCAGCCACACCGATGCGGTCCGCATGTTCAATGAAGACCCCGAAACCGAAGCCATCATTATGATCGGTGAAATCGGCGGTACCGCAGAAGAGGAAGCTGCGGAATACATCAAAAACAACGTCAAGAAGCCGGTCGCAGCCTTCATTGCCGGCACCACAGCGCCTCCCGGACGCCGCATGGGCCACGCCGGGGCCATCGTCAGTGGCAGCAGCGGTGCCGCATCGTCCAAAATCGCCGCGCTCGAAGCCGCCGGCATTGCGGTCGCACCAACGCCCAGCGACATCGCCGATACTTTGCTGAAGATCTATTCCTGATATTCACTGAGTTTATTTTTCAAGTGCCTGGCTACGACAATGTGGTCAGGCACTTTTTATTTTCGATATTGCCTTCGTCCCTGCGGCCGCTGAATTAGGACGGGTGAAATATGAGGTAAATGCGTTCTACAAATTTGTGGAGGTCGACGATCCGCAAGGGCTCAGGGAACAACTGCTTGAGCTCGGGCGAGCCTACGCGCTTTGTGGAACGATCCTGGTCGCACCGGAGGGCATCAATAGCACTGTGGCTGCCCTGCCCGATGCGATGCAGGGATTTATCGCCGAATTGAAACAGGACCCTCGTTTTGAGGACTTGGAGGTCAAGGTGTCCTCCTCCGAAGAACAGCCTTTCTACCGCTTCAAGGTCCGCCTGAAAAAGGAAATTGTGACAATGGGCGTGCCCCAGGTGGATCCGGTCAACGAGGTTGGAACGTATGTGCAACCGGAGGAATGGAATCAGCTGATCCAGTCGCCGGATGTGGTGCTGGTCGATACCCGCAACGATTACGAATACGCGATCGGACGCTTCAAAGGAGCGGTCGACCCGAATACGCAGTCGTTCAGGGAATTCCCTGCCTGGGTGGAAAAGCATCTGGAAGATAAAAAAAAGACCAAAGTCGCCATGTATTGCACGGGCGGAATTCGCTGCGAGAAGGCGACAGCTCTGCTCCGACAGCAGGGTTTTGAACAGGTATTTCATTTGAAAGGCGGGATCCTCAAATACTTGGAAACCATCGAACCGGAAGAGAGCCTTTGGGAAGGTAGTTGTTTTGTTTTCGACAATCGAGTCGCCCTCCAACACGGCCTGGTCGAAAGCGATTACGTCAATTGCCCGGGCTGCCGCAAACCTCTGTCGGACGAGGACCGCGCCCACCCCAAATATGAAGAAGGCGTTGCCTGTTCAAGCTGTGCAGACCAAACGGATCCGGAGACTCTGCAAAATCGCCGCGAGCGCCACCGCCAGATTCAATTGGCAAAATCAAGGGGCGAAGCGCATCTTGGTCGCAAGGCCTGATCAGTCCAGATAGCGCTGGAGGATCTTTGATGCCTGCGCCTTGTCGCGGGCGATGGCTTCAACCAAATCCTCACGGCTTTCAAAGCGCTGCTCTGGGCGCAGAAATTCCAGCCAGTCGACGGACAGATATTCACCCTCAACAAAAGGACAATCGTCAATGAGGTGTACTTCGAGGAGAGGATCCAAGGCATTCTTCTCGATGCTTGGCCGCAGCCCATAATTGGCAACGGCAGGATAGAGCCCATCTCCCTTGCCCGAAACCTGAACCGCATAGACACCAAAACGCGGTTTCGTCTCTGGATTCCAGAAGATATTCAAGGTGGGGAACCCGATTCTACGGCCCAGTTTTTTGCCGGGCTGAACCTGACCGTAAGCGTGGTAGGGATAGCCCAGCATGCGGTTTACCTGATCGAGGTTCCCCTCACTTAAATCCCGACGAATCCGCGAACTGCTGATTGGATTTCCGTTGTATTGAATCCGCTCGACGCTGAAAACATCGACGCCATGCGCGCGACCGCTCTCGGTCAGCATGTGAATGTCACCGCGACGACCTACACCAAATTGAAAATTGGCTCCCACGTGAAGGCTCGATAGATGTGGCAAGTGTTGAACCAGCCAGGACACAAAATCCTCAGCTTCAATCGCAGCAAAATCAGCATCGAACCGCTTCCAGATCAAAGCATCCATGCCGAGCCCCATCACCCGTTCGTTTTTCCACTCCTCGGGCATTAACAGTTTTGTCGGAGAGGGGCTGCCCAAAACCCGGCTTGGGTGCGGAGAAAAGGTCAGCAATGCGGAAATCCCATGATTACGCTTGGCAGTTGTTACAGCGGACTCAATTACCGCCTGATGCCCCAGGTGCACCCCATCAAAAATACCAATGGATAAGGCCAGCGGATGCCGGCCATGGGTGCGAATCCATGTCTCCCGTCGCCGGTCAATGACAATACTGGCCGCTGGCATGCGCATCCAACCGTCTTGGCCAAAGTCCACATTCAATGTCTGGTTGGTTCGGCTCATGACGGTTGTGGAATAAATAATTTAAAGCAAAATCACATCACGTTACTTGGAACCGCCTGATAGGGCGGAATCAACCAACGCTGAATCTCTGCGGCATCAAGGTCCTCAAACTCCTCGAGTTCAATCGAGTCTTCAATCTCAAAGCGATCGATCTCAATGCGGCGCAATTCTTTGAGGTAGGCACCGCAGCCAATCTTCTGCCCAAGGTCATGTGCCAGAGTGCGGATATAGGTGCCCTTACTGCACTCAACAGTAAATTGGATTTCAGGAGAAGCCCAACCATCCAGATCAAATCGGGCAATTCGAATAAAACGCGGCTCACGCTCGATAGTCTTACCCTTTCGAGCCAGCTTGTAAAGAGGGACGCCATCGACCTTTTTAGCCGAGAACATTGGAGGCGTTTGATACTGGTCGCCCATAAAGGTCGCCATGTACTCCCTAATCTGATCTTCAGACAACTCAGGCACCTCGTGCTCCTCAATCACTTCACCTTCGGAATCCTGTGTGTCCGTGGCAATTCCCAGGCTGACCACACCCTCATACACTTTGCCAAGGCCCATCAAATACTGTGACAGCTTGGTCGCCTTGCCTACCAGCACGATCATCAGCCCGGTCGCGTTAGGGTCCAAGGTTCCGGCGTGCCCAACACGCTTCATTCCCAGTTTCCGCCGAACCCGATCCACAACATCGTGCGAGGTCATGCCATCCGGCTTATCGATCAGTAAAACTCCTTCGTATGCTCCTGCTGCCATTATCCGATTTCTGCAAGTTTAGTTAAGTGAGATTCGAGCGCTGCTTCAAGCTTCGGCATCAGGTCAGCTACCGAGATTCCCGGGTTAAAACCCGCAGCACAAGCATGCCCTCCTCCATTGAATTGTTTCGCCAGTTCATTCACCCGGAAGCAGGCGTCGCTGGAGCGAAAACTCCCTTTGACCATACCATCTTTCTCTTCCACGAGCACACCGATATCGACGCCCTCGATCGCTCTGGCATAGTCGACCAGACCTTCTGTGTCTTCCTTCTCTGCACCAGTTGCATCCCAATCCTCCTGACGGATCAACCCGATGCACACCCGGTTGTCACAAACGTAGCGAAATGAAGCCAGAAAGCGCTGCAACAGCGCCAGCTTTGCCCGACTCTCCTTCTCGTAGAGTTCATAGGCAGCCTGCGCTGCATCCGCGCCGTTCTCGAGCAGATGACAGCAAATTTCAAAAGTTCTGAAGGTCGTCGACGCGAAACGGAACTGTCCCGTGTCCGTAGCAATGCCCACATACAAGGCCTGCGCAGTCACCGGATCGATCGCATAACCATGGTCCAGAAAAATACCGGCCAGTAACTCGCCCGTGGCCGAGCTTCCCGCCTCTACCAAATTATGTGTCGCATAGCGGGTATTCGAAATGTGGTGATCCACATTCAAAGCAATTTCCGGGAATGCCTGATCCACTATCGATCCAAACCGGCTCCGGTCGGCACAATCCACGGATACGGCCTGGTCAAAGCCATTCAAATCCACCTCCCCAGCCTCAAAAAACGGCGTGTCGCCAACAAAGGAAGCACAGGCCCTCGGAACCGCGTGCTGATTAACAGCCACCGCATCAACTTTAAATACCTGTCGGAGAATACGGGTCATGGCAACCTGGGAACCGATGCAATCGCCATCCGGACGAACATGTCCCAACACTGCAACGCGTTTGCCCTCCAGAGCTGACGCAGCTTGCGCGAACGGCCCGGCGTGTTCAGGAAAAAACTCATTCATAAAGGTTCTACTCTCCTTCCAAACCCAGCTCGTCCAGTAGCTGGTTGATATAGGCACCCGCTTCGGCGCCTTCATCATAAATAAACGTCAGGTGGGGCAGGTATTTGAGCCGGATAACCTTACCGGCTTCGCGGCGAATGGTTTCTCCATGGCGATCGAAGAACTGCTCCGCACTCACACGCGCCTGATTGTCGCCATGGGTTGCGTACCGAACGATCGCTTTGCGCAGGTTCGGATAGGTATCCACAGCCAAAATGGTAACCTGTACACTCTCCGCCTGATAACGGGTGTGCAGCACATGGCTGATCTCCCGCTTCAGCAGTTCGTTAACCCGAATAACCCGCTGGCTCATTGCACCACTCCTCAGAGGCTGGGCTTAATCTTGAGAATCTCGTAAACCTCAATAACATCACCCTCTTGGTAAGTATTAACCCCGGAGATCTGAACACCGCACTCATAGCCGGCACGGACTTCATTCACGTCATCCTTAAAGCGTCTCAAAGTAGCGACCTTGCTTTCAGCAACCTGCTTATTGTTGCGGATCAAGCGGGCGATCGCATCACGCTGAACACGCCCTTCGGTGACCATGCAACCAGCCACAAAACCCTTGGCGAACGGAAAGACCTGACGCACCTGAGCAGCACCGATCTTGTTCTCGCGAACTTCCGGTTCGAGCAGTTCTGCCATTGCATCCTTCACCTGATTAATCACCTCGTAGATAATGTTGTGGGACAGAATTTCGACGCCGCGGTGTTTGGCAACAGCCGTAACGCCATTTTCCAGCCCCACATTGAATGCGATAACCGCACACTGAGCCGCACTCGACATTTCGATGTCGTTGCGGGTCACCGGGCCAACACCCATATCGATCACCTCGAGGTCAATCTTTTCACTCTTGATGTTCAGCAGGCTGGTAGCCAAGGCCTCAGCAGTGCCATAAACGTCCGCCTTGACGAGAACCCGGAAACGGGCCTTCTGCGTCTTGGCGATGGCCGCAAACAGGTCTTCAATTGAGGCCCCGCCTTCCTGCTTCTCAGCCGCTTCAAGCTGCCGGCGTCCAAGTTCATTCTCTTCCGCTTCGCGCTTGGCTGTGCGCTCGTTTTTAACCGTATAGAAAGTATCGCCTGCTGCCGGAGGACCTGACCAGCCAACTACCTTCACAGGCGTCGCCGGAGGAGCCTCACGAATCACCTTGCCCTTGTCGTCAATTAATTGACGCACACGGCAGTAATTCTCGCCGCAAACCAAGGCCATTCCGGGCTTCAAAGTTCCGCGCTGCACGATAATGGATGCGGTGGATCCACGACCCACTTCCTTCTGCGCTTCAATCACAACGCCTTCGGGGTCGGCCGTCGGATTCGCAGTGATTCCCTCGGTCACTTCGACCTGCAGTAACAGCGTATCGAGCAAGTCATCGATGCCTTCCCCCTTAAGGGCTGAAATCTGGGCACTGAGCGTTTCACCACCCCATTCTTCTGGAGTCAATTCACGTTCCTGCATCTGGCGGCGCACCTTCTCGATGTCCGCACCAGGTGCATCCATCTTATTAATCGCAACAACCACCGGCACGTTTGCCTTGCGGATATGTGTCAAAGCTTCATCCGTCTGCGGCATGAAACCGTCGTCTGCGGCCACCACCAGAATTGCAATGTCCGTCGTATCCGCCCCGCGGGCCCGCATGTTCGAAAAAGCAGCGTGGCCAGGAGTATCGATAAATGTGATCTTCTGATTCTTGTGCTCGATTTGGTAGGCACCTATGTGCTGGGTAATGCCGCCCGCCTCTCCGCCGACCACATTGGCCTTGCGAATGGTGTCGAGCAGCGTCGTCTTACCGTGGTCGACGTGTCCCAGAATACAAATAACCGGAGGCCGTGGCTTCAGCAAGGCGCTTTCGTCTACCTTAACCTCCTTGGGTTGCTCGGCAACAGCAGCACCTTCGCCGCGGTGACGTACTTCCAGCGCAAAACCATTGTTGCGTGCAATGCGCGTCGCGACTTCCTCGTCAACAGAAGTATTCATCGAGGCAAAAATGCCCAACTCCATCAATTCGGAAATCAGTTGGAATGGCTTCTTGCCAATTTGGATCGCAAAATCCCGAACCACAATCGGGCTCTTGACCTGCAATGCACGAAGGTCCGAGGACGCTTCAGCACTCGCCTCGCCAGCCTCTGAATCCTCTGGCTTGTCTTCCACTTTGTCCTCGGAAACACGAGCCGGCGGTTTGATCGACTTAGGCGCCGAAACAACAGGTGGTGGAGCCATGGACTTCGGTGCCTTGTTCAAGGGCGGCGGAGTCGTCACTGGCCCCGGACGCCCCGGACGCACTTCGGGCTTGGCCGGAGCTTCAGCCGATGCCTCGGCGGGCTTCTCTGTCTTTGGGGCAGGATCTGCCGGCTGATCCGTACGGATCACCGGTCTGGGCGGACGCAAAGTGGGCGGGGTCAAAGACGGGGCTTTGTTCAACTTCGGAGTTGGCGGAGCGGTCGGACCCGTGCGGATCGTAACGGTAGGCTCTTTCGGCAGCGGAGGGGGAGCGTTCAGTGGCGGTTTCTGAGGCAGGGCAGCGCGCTGGGCACGCTTTTCCTTCTCTTCCTCTTCGCGAGCGAGGCGCTCCTTCTCGATGTCTTCCTTGGAGCGTACAATGGCACCACCTGGAGGCGGGCTCACCGGCTTTTCCGACTCCTCCGATTTGGCCGCATCCACGGCAGCGGTGTCCTTCGGACCTTCGGAACCCGAATCGGTCGCCTTTGATGCAAATTCATCCCGCAGGCTGTCAGCGGATATGTTGTCGATAGTGCTTGATGCACTTTTAACTTCGTAACCGCGATCCCGCAATAAATCGATCAGCTCGGCATTCTCCATGCCGATTTCCTTGGAGAGTTGGTAAATGCGAACGCTCATAAAAATCTAGTTGCTGGTTTGTAATTTCAGTTATTCGAGTGACGGTGCGCGTCCACCAGCCGGACAATCTGCTCCGCGTCTTCCTTGGAAAAGCCAATCTTTTCCAGGTCCGGTGCTTCCACGCCTTCAAATGTCTCCGGGCTGACCAAACCGTGCTGGACCAAATAGGCAGCAACTTCGTCGGAAATCCCCTGAACACCTTCCCAGCCCTTAATGGCCTCACTCATCTTTTCGTCAAAGCCAGCGGCTTCAACCTGCTCTTTTGCAATGTCCAGCTTCCAACCCAGCAGGCGGGAAGTCAGACGGGCATTTTGCCCCCGACGGCCAATGGCAATGGAGAGATGCTCCTCATTGACCTCAAAATAAATACGTTTCCCGGCCGAATCGATCTGAATATTCAACGGCACAGCCGGTTTGATCGCTTCCGCGAGCATCTCCACCGGATCCTCGTAGTATTTGACGATATCAATTTTCTCACCGCCGAGTTCGCGTACAATGCTTTTCACGCGGGCACCACGGGCACCCACACAGGCTCCGACGGGATCGACTTTGGGGTCGCTGCTGCTGACGGCAATTTTAGTGCGGTAGCCGGGCTCACGGGAGATCGCTTCGATCTTGACCGTACCATCCATGATCTCAGTCACTTCCAACTCAAACAGCCGGCGGACGAACTTCACACTGGCGCGGGAAAGGATCAACTCGGGCCCACGGGCGGTCGGCTCAATATTCAACAGCAGGCAGCGAATACGCTCACCAGGAGCATAATCCTCTCCGGGAACCCGCTCTTTCGGCGGCAAAATGGCTTCGGCTTTACCCAAGTCAACAACCAAGTCTCCGCGCTCGCGGCGACGGACGACGCCGGTGACAATGTCGCCGGTCTGGTCCTTGTAGTCGTCGTAGATCCGCTCTTTCTCAAACTGGCGCAGACGCTGCATGATGGTCTGACGCGCCGTCTGTGCAGCAATCCGCCCGAGCTGCTCGGGTTCCATTTCCTTCTCAATGAAAAGCCCGACTTCAGCATTCGGATTCAACTTGCGGGCTTTTTCAATATGGATTTCCCGGCGGGGATCACTGACCGAATCCACCACTTCCATAATCGCCCAAGCCTTGAGCCCACCGTTCTTGGGATTGATTTCGATCTTAAGCTCCTGCCCCGCGTTGACACCCTTCTGGGCAGCGCCACGAATAGCGTTGGCGATCGCCGCGATCATTTCTTCTCGCGCGATCCCCTTCTCTTTCTCCATAAACTCGAGAACGGATAAAATTTCTTGACTCATATCTGCTGTTAAAAGTGGTGGGAGACAAAAAAGAGCGGGCAAAAAACCCACTCTCCCTGTCTTAAAGGACTGAATTCACTATTAACATAAATGCAGGGGCCCTTTGTCAAGCCTCTGGCAGACAAGGGATCGGGGCTCTTGTATCTTTCAGCTTGGCTTTCCGAAAGACTGCCCGAAACTGGCAGCAACATGGAAAGCATCCCGAATGTACTCGCCGAGCGCTACGCCTCGTCCGCCATCAAGTCCATCTGGTCCCCGGAAGGAAAGATCCGTCTGGAACGCGACTACTGGATCGCCGTCATGCGCGCCCAGCGTGACCTGGGAATCGATATCCCAGAGGCCGCAATCGAGGCCTACGAATCGGTTAAGGATCAGGTGGATCTGGCGGCCATCGACCGCCGCGAACGCATCACACGCCACGACGTCAAGGCACGAATCGAATCCTTCAACGAGCTAGCAGGCCATGAACACATCCACAAAGGCATGACCAGCAGGGATTTAACCGAGAACGTCGAGCAACTCCAAGTGTTCCGCTCCCTGCTGATCATACGCGACAAAACTGTAGCCCTGCTGGCGCGAATCTCGACCCGTGCTGAAGAATGGAAGGCCGTCCCATTTACGGCGCGCACGCACAATGTCGCCGCCCAACCGAGCACGATCGGAAAACGCCTGGCAATGTTTGGCGAAGAATTGCTCCACGCCTATTATGCCTGCGAACAATTAATAGCCAGCTACCCTGCCCGTGGATTGAAAGGCGCGGTCGGCACCCAATTGGATACACTGACCCTGTTGAATGGCGATCCAGATAAGGTTTCCCAGCTGGAATCCCGGATTTTAAAGCACCTGGGCATCCCTCAAAAGCTCGACGCGGTAGGCCAGGTCTATCCGCGCAGCTTGGATTTTGCGGTAGTCAGCCTCTACTGTCAGCTGGCCTCTGGGCCGGCCAACCTAGCGCGCACCCTGCGCCTGATGGCGGGTCACGAACTGGCCAGCGAAGGTTTTGCCAAGGGTCAGGTCGGCTCCAGCGCTATGCCGCACAAGATGAATGCCCGCAGTTGTGAGCGCATCAATGGTT
>JBJHBN010000046.1:0-10091 GCA_050485505.1 Opitutales bacterium
GGAATAAGCACTGAACTTCGAAAGGCCGGGCGAGCATCCATCGCCCGGCCTTCTTTTTATATGGAAGTCTACAACTTCAAATTATTCCGCGCCTTTCAACCCAGCTTCGACGAAGCTGGCGAGGAATGGAAACGGCGCATATTTGGGGTGGACTACATTCTCTTGAAGGGCATGCAGGGCGGGCTGCTGTTTCTTAGCCGCTATGGTTGGCCGCTGGCGGACTCCCTGCGCCCGCGACACTGGTATGTGGATGGGCGATTTCGCGAAACCGGCCAACGCCTGGTGGGCAGCACCGGTTCGGTTTACCGCATGGAACTGCCCCACCGCAGTTCGCGTAGCCTGCCAGTGGTCATCAAATTCAATCGCTTCGCCCAGGATGCGCCGGTTTTCTACACCATCGCCAGCCAGTCCGAGGCTGCCGACAACATTGCCCGGGGGGCCCGGTTCCTCAGTCCATTCGAAGAATTTGGCCTCCTTCAGGACCTCCGCGCAAGCCACAAATCCCATCCCGGCCGGGCACCCATCTGGACTCAACGGCCACTCGCGATCTATTGCCCGGCCACCCGCTACCCCGCTTGGAAGCTGGGCCGCAAAGAAAATGCCTACTGGCGCTACGATCGTGCCCTTGCGGCCGACCAGAAGGATCAGCCCGAAGAAAAACGCATCGTCTACGAATGGGATCGCGTCTACATCACCCTCTTCAATTGGGTCAAAGGCGTCGATGCCCAGGACGCCGCCGAAAGCGGTGTCATCTCCGACGAGACCATGGTCAACCTCTCCCGCAACGTAAACAAAGAGCTGAGCGAACGCGGCTTCCGCGTGCTCGACAACAAACCGCGCCACATCATCCTCCGCCCCCACGGCCGCAGCGGTCGCCCGAAGGTCTTCCGCGGTCAGCTGCCTTATGCCCTGATAGACTACGAATTACTCGAACGTGGTGAGTAAATCCCCGGGAGGAGTGGATGCACTTTTCGATGGACCTGGGACGGCTTCATTGGGAAAACTCAATGACGCTGCTTCTATGTCCGCATCCTCTCCCAGTCTTTCTCCAAGCGAGCTCAAACCCCTGCTCATCGAGCAAGCAAGGGATTTAGGCTTTGAGACAGTGGGCGTTGTGGCGGTTCCAGTGGAGCTTCGCCAGGATTACTTCATGCGCTGGCTCGAAAAGGGCATGCATGCGGAAATGCGCTGGATGGCCAACAATCCGGAGCGGCGAGCCTATCCACAGCAGCTTATGCCGGAAGCTCGATCGATCATCGTCTGCGGTCTGAACTACTATCAGCCGGAACCGGAACGGCGCGGCCGCATCGCCAAGTATGCCCTGGGCAAGGACTACCACAAAATAATCTACAAGAAGCTGAAACGGCTCTGCAGCTGGCTGCGCGATCAGGGCGGCCAGAACCGTCCCTATGTAGATACAGGACCCTTGCTGGAAAAACCGATTGCCGAACAGGCGGGCATCGGCTGGCAGGGCAAGAACACGGTGATCCTGAATCCCACGGAGGGGCAGTGGTTGTTTCTCGGCAACATCCTGACCACCTTGGAATTGCCCGCTGATCAAGCACCGCCCAACCGCTGCGGTAGCTGCACGCGCTGCATCGATGTATGCCCGACGCAAGCTATTGTGGCTCCATACGAGCTGGATGCCCGCAAATGCATCAGCTACCTCACGATTGAGCACCCGGGCCCGATCCCAATGGAGTTCCGCGAAGCCATCGGTGACCACCTTTTCGGTTGCGACGACTGCCTGGACGTCTGTCCCTGGAACCGCTGGGCGGGCGAATCCCGCGAAACCAAGCTCGCTGCCCGCCCCTATCCAGACCTGCGCGAAATGCTGGATTGGGACGACGAACACTTTCACACGACTTTTGAGGGCACCCCAATCCGCCGCCTCAAACTGCCGCGCTGGCTACGCAATATCTGCGTTGTCCTGGGCAATACGGGCACACGGGAAGACCTGCCAGCACTGCAGCGGACCGCCCAACACTCCGACCCGGTGGTCGCCGAACACGCCGAATGGGCCATCGCCCGCATTCAGCAACGCCTTTCATCAGAAAACCGCCCATGAGCAACGACGAGCCCGATCCAATCGAAATGCCGATCAACGGCGTCATCGACCTGCACACCTTCCACCCCAGCGAGGCCAAAGCCGTGGTGCTCGCTTTTATCGAAGCCTGCCAGGAAGAGGGGCTCCACGAACTCCGCATCATCCACGGAAAAGGCAAAGGCGTGCTCCGCACCCAGATCCACGCCCTCCTCGAACGTCATCCAGACGTCGAATCCTACAGCCTCGCCCCCGTTAACGCTGGCGGCTGGGGGGCGACTCTGGCGCGTTTGAAAAAATCATCCACGGCATGAATACCGGGGCTACTGCAGCCCACAGTCCAAAGAGACCGCCAAAGGCCTGTGGTCGCTCGCTTCCATAACCTCCGGATCGTCGACAATCCGAACCGCGCTGACTCCGATACCCCCTTTATCCGGCGGCCAGTAATAGATGGCGTCGATGGCCTCGCGGCGGTCCTCACGATCCCAGTAGAAGGTCCAATCCGTGCCTTCGGAATCCTGCTGGGGCAAGCGTTGCAAGGCGCTCAGCTCTTCCAGCAGGAACAGCCGGGCCGGAAAATCTTCGGGCTCATTGAAATCTCCGAGGACCAGCAGAGTGTCTCCGGGTTTTCGGCGATCGCTGACGATCTGTGCCAGACGCTCCATTTCAGCGCTGCGCTGCTCCTGAGCCAGGGGGTCCGCGCGGTCAACAGTCCAGCGGCTTTTCAAGTGCTCATTGAAAACCCGCACAAGCTCGCCTTCATTTTCGTTCACTACTTCCATCAGGCCCCGCCGCATGGGAGGCAAATCCTCATCCGGAACGGCATGCAAGTGAACCTCGCGCAGTGGTATTCGCGACAATACCGCCAAGTGGCGCACTGTGTCGACGCCGCGTCCCATGGCCCGGTAAGGATAATCCAGACCCTTGCCTCGCAGGTCCCGCTGGAGCTCGCGCAGGTAGGGCTCACTGCCCATTTCCTGGAAAAACACCACATCCGCCTGCTCGCCCAGCAGCACCGCCCTCAAGGCGGCTTTCTCCGCCTCGGGTTTTGGGTAATCCGGACGCCAACGTCCCTCGATAACCTGATTCTGGGAGAGGTAATTGCGCACATTCCATGACAGCAGTTGCAGCGGTTCACCCACGGCAGACCCAACCGAGACGCACAAAAGCCCGAGCACTAGCAGTGCCCGTCTCCAATGCCTGCCCGAGAATGCTCCCGCGCTCTGTGCCATCGCTTAGCCGTCCTTGTTCCGCAACGCCGCTTGCCGTTCGATCAGGGTCGGGTGCGAATAATAAAAGCCGCTGTAAAGTGGATGCGGGGTCAGATTGCTGAGGTTCTTTTCCGAAAGCGTGTGCAAGGCCTCGACCAATGGCTCGGGATCGCCGCCCAGCGCCTCGCGGGCAAAACGGTCGGCTTCATACTCGTGCTTGCGGGATAGCAAATTGCTCAAGGGACTCAGCCAGAAGGTCAGCAGTCCACCCATCAGCATGAAGAGTAGCAACACGGGCGCCAGCTGGCCAGCCTGCCACTCAAATCCAAAAGCTTCAACAAAAGCTGGTTGGCCGGCGAGGTAGCCGATCAAGGCAAAGCTCAGCAGTAAGGTAAAGGTACTCATTGCGATCATGCGCGGAATATGCCCCAGCTTGTAGTGGCCTATCTCGTGTGCCAGAACCGCCTCCAGCTGGCGCGATTTAAGCTGCTCCATCAGCGTGTCAAACAGCACAATCCGCCGGAACTTGCCGAATCCAGTGAAAAAGGCATTGGAATGCCCCGAGCGCTTACTGCCATCCATCACCAGGATGGTGCGCGCACGAAATCCGGTGCGTTGGCTTAGATCGAACAAACGCGTTTTCAAATCCCCCTCTTCCAGCTCGGTGAATTTGTTGAACAAAGGCATAATCAGAGTCGGGTAAACCACCACCATTACCAGCTGGAAAACAAACACCGCGACGAAAGCCCAAATCCACCAGTACTCACTCAGCCCCACCAGCCACAGCAAAAAAGCCACCAGCGGCAAACCGATGATCAGACCGATCACCAGACCCTTGACCTTATCGGTCAACCAGAGGGCGAGCGTGCTTCGGTTGAACCCAAAACGTTCCTCCAGGCGAAACTGCGAATACCAATCAAACGGCAGCGACGGCAGTCCGATCACAATACCCGTCGCAAACAGGGTCGCCGACTGCCCCCAAAGCCCTGTGCCAAACACGCCGCTGAAAGCATACCAGATCCAGGCCAGTAAACCGCTGAGCAGAAGAACCGCGAGAATCAGGGCATCGTACAAAGTCTCCAGCAGCGACAGGCGCAAACGGGCCCGAGTGTAATCAACGCTCCGGGCATAGGTGTCCGGTTCAATGCGCCCTGCAAAGGCTGACGGCACCGAGCCCGCAGCCGCATTTACGGATTTGAGGTTGAGCAGATCGAGGCCAAGCTGCATCGCCAGCCGAAGCAGCAGCAGCACGATAAAAATGAGGGCAATGGTATTCATGATAGAAAGGCTCTAAAGTCCGGCACGGCGAACTCCACTGGCAAGGTAAAAAAATAAGTGAATTCTAGCCTTTAAACCGTTCAGGTAAAAAAACTTGCTCCCAGCCATGCCAGGATGCACCTTGAGCCAGCATGTCTAAAGATTCAAAAGAGTTGGCTTTTGAGCAAGCGCTCGAGCAACTGGAAGGCCTTGTCCAATCGCTGGAAAAGGGAGACGTACCGCTTGCCCAACTGGTTGATAAATTTGAAGAAGGCAATAAACTGATTCAGAAATGCCAAACCCGTTTAAAGGAAGCAGAGACCCGTATCGAAATGCTGCGCCAAGGCAGCGAGGGCACCCAAGCCGAAGCTTTCAATACTGAAAACAACGCCAGCTGATTTCATCATGTCGATTCTGTCCCGCATCCAGGGCCCGGCCGATGTCCAGGCACTGCCCCATGCAGACCTCACTGCCCTGGCACAGGAAATCCGCCAGCGCCTGATTGAAGTCACCTCGCGCAACGGCGGGCACATTGGTCCAAATCTGGGCGTGGTCGAGCTAACCCTCGGCCTGCACCGGGTCTTCAACAGCCCGACAGACAAATTTGTCTTTGACGTCTCCCACCAAGGCTACGTGCACAAACTTCTGACGGGCCGCAACGATGCGCCCTTTGACAAGATCCGCCAAAGCGGTGGCTACAGTGGCTTTCTGGCCCGTTCTGAAAGCGAACACGATGCCTTCGGCGCAGGCCACGCAGGCACAGCCCTATCCGCCGCCCTGGGCATGGCGATCGCGCGTGACCAGCAGAAGGAAGACAATCATGTGGTCGCCGTTCTCGGTGATGCGGCCTTTACCTGCGGCATTACGCTGGAAGCCCTCAACAACATCGACGCGTCCACCCGTCGGCTGATCATCATTCTCAACGACAATGAATGGTCGATCGCCAAGAATGTTGGCTCTCTCGCACGCTATTTCAACGACATCATCACTAATCCGGTCTATAACCGGATCGACCGTGACCTGAAGACGATGCTGCAAAAGATGCCGGGCGGGCAGTCTATGCTGGACTTCGGTCGCAAGTGGAAGCGGGAAACCAAAGACTTTTTTGTCGATTCGAATTTCTTCGAGACTTTTGGCCTGCGCTACATCGGGCCGGTCGACGGACATGACATCGATGCGGTGATCAAGCACCTCGAGTTCGCCAAGGCGAGCGACCGGCCGATCCTGATCCACCTAATGACCCAGAAGGGCAAAGGCTACGAACCCGCACTGGCTTCGCCGGAGAAATTCCACGGTCTGGGTCCATTCGACATCGAAACCGGAGGATCGCCATCCGGGAAGGGCAAGAGCAAGGCACTCAGCTATCAGGACGCCTTTGGCAAAAGCCTGCTGAAGTTCGCCAAAACCGATGCCTCGATTCTGGGGATTACAGCGGCTATGCCTCCCGGAACGGGCCTCTCCTGGCTACGGGATGCCATTCCGGCGCAGTTTTTCGACGTCGGCATCGCGGAGGAACACGCAGTGCTCTTTGCGGCCGGTCTTGCCACCCAGGGGATGAAGCCGGTTGTCGCTATCTATTCGACCTTTCTACAACGGGCCTATGATCCAATCATCCATGACATCTGCCTGCAGGACCTGCCTGTGGTCTTTTGCATGGACCGTGCCGGCCTTTCGCCCAACGACGGCGCCACCCACCACGGTCTGTTCGACATCGGCTACCTGCGCTGCGTTCCCAATACAATCATCATGCAGCCTCAGGACGAGCGTGAGCTCGCCAACATGCTCTGGACTTCACTGCAGTGCCCTCACCCCACTTTTATCCGTTACCCGCGGGGCGCCGGCAATGGCGCCGATATCAATGGTGATCCAGAGACTCTGGAAATCGGCAAGGCCGCTATTGTCAAAGCCGGCAAAGACATTCAGATCTGGGCTCTCGGGCCCTGGATTCAGGAGGCGCTCGTGCTTTCGGACTCCCTTGAAGTCGAGCTGGGTATTTCGATTGGTGTGGTGAATCCGCGCTTTGTTAAGCCCCTTGATGCCGAATTGCTCCAGCTTCAGGCCCGGGACGCCGAATTGATTGTGACCATGGAAGACCATGTGGTGACTGGTGGATTCGGCACTGCGGTTCTGGAGTGTCTCAACGAAGCGGCCATTCACTGCCCTGTCGAACGCATTGGCTATCCTGACCATTTCATCGAACATGGCAGCAGCGTAACGGACCTCCGCCAGCTTGCAGGCATCGATAGCGATCAGGTGCGTGAACGCGTTCTCAAGCGTTTCGGCCACAAAGCGTCAAAACCGGGTTCTTCCGGCAACGACGCCGCCCATCTGCGAAACCCTGGCTAATTTCGAACGTTGCACCGCCTAAAGGTATCCGACAAAGCAACGCATGAATAACGGAAAGCACCTAAAAGTGCTGACATACAACATCCATAAAGGCTTCTCTTCCCTGAATCGCCGATTTGTGCTTGAGGCTATTCGCGATGCGATTCAAACGACCGGCTCGGAAATGGTCTTTCTGCAAGAAGTGGTCGGTGAGCACCGCGGCCATTCCGAGCGCCTCGACAATTGGCCACTCGTACCTCAATTGGAGTATCTTGCGGACACCATCTGGCCACATTTTGCCTACGGAAAAAATGCCGTTTACTCGGCCGGACACCACGGCAATGCGATCCTCAGTCGCCGCCCTTTCAGCTCTTTCGAGAACATCGATATTTCCAGCAACCGTCGCGAAAAGCGTGGGTTACTGCACGCTACCATTGAAGGTTCTTCTCCGGAAGTTCCCGAACTGCACCTAATCTGCGTCCACCTCAATCTGTTCAAACGTGGCCGGGCACCCCAATATCAACGTATTATCGACCGGATCCATGAGCACATTCCCGACGATGCCCCTTTAATCATTGCCGGTGATTTCAATGACTGGCGCCAGGACGCCTCCAGTATTCTCTACAATGCACTCGGTGTTGTGGAAGCCCACAAAAGCGTTCACGGCTATCACGCCCGCAGTTTTCCGTCGCACTTTCCCATCCTCCCCTTGGACCGTATTTATGTAAGGGGCTTGAAACCCGTTGAAGCCTCCTGCTTGGCCCGCAGTCCCTGGAGCAAGCTCTCCGACCACGGCGCATTGACCGCCACACTGGCAATGTAATGGGGTGCTTCCTGTAAAGTTCAGGCTTGATTAATACACTAAACAAATGAACACTTGTTTCAATGCCTGCCAATTCGAATACCCCGCGTGGCCGCGGCACCGGCACACAGCCGGGCAACCGCTTCGAGAGCCGTTATACTGAGACGGATTGGTCGGATTATGAAGGGGCGGATCCTTCTCTGAGACCGGATCGATCACGGGTCTCTACTGAAGTGCTACCGGACCACGCCGTCTCGATTCTGTCGACCAACAACAGCCCGGACCTGCCGTTTGAAGTCAGCCTGAACCCTTATCGGGGATGCGAACACGGCTGCGCCTATTGCTACGCCCGGCCCAGCCATGAATACCTGGGCCTTTCTGCCGGTCTCGATTTCGAGACCAAGCTCTTCTACAAAGAGCGTGCACCCGAGCTCTTGGAGGCCGCATTGAGCAAGACCTCCTGGGAGGTCAAGCCCTTGATGCTCAGCGGTATCACAGATTGCTACCAGCCGCTTGAGCGCAAGCTGCAATTGACCCGCCGCTGCCTCGAAGTGCTGCAACGACTTCGCAACCCAGTCAGCCTGATTAGCAAAAATACCTTGATGTTAAGAGATATCGATCTACTGGCCGACATGGCTCAGTGGAATGGCGTTCGGGTAACCTTGAGCATTACTTCACTCGACATTCAGCTGGCGGGCAAAATGGAGCCGCGCGCCGCACGGCCAAAAGCGCGGTTGGAAGCCGTACGTCAACTAACTGCCGCAGGTGTTCCAGTCGGCGTCAACATCGCCCCGGTTGTACCGGGCCTGAACGATTCCGAGCTGATCGCCATCCTGCGGGCCACCAAAGAAGCCGGGGCTCAATCCGCCTACTATCAGGTTCTGCGTCTGCCCCTGGCAGTGAAAACCATTTTCAATGATTGGTTACGGCGTGAATTTCCCGGGCGTGCGGACACCGTGCTCGCCCGCATCCGCGAACTGCATGCGGGCAGGCTGGACGACAATCGATTTCGTCAGCGTTTCACCGGCGATGGCATCTGGGCCGATACCTATCGACAGTGGTTCCGTATCGAATGCCGCAAACTCGGTCTCAATCGCAACACGAGCAAACTGAACTGCGACGCTTTCCGTCGTCCAGGTGGAACCCAGCTCGATTTTCGATGGTAATGTTCAGGCGTATTTACGGGCCACCTGCCAAATATCCAAAGCCTGTTGGATCAACGCCTCAAGCTCATTCAACGGCACCTGATTAGGGCCGTCCGAGCTCGCATTGGCCGGGTCTGGATGGGTTTCAACAAACAATCCATTGGCACCGGCCGCCAGAGCCGCACGGGTCAGGGCAGGAATAAATTCCCTTTTTCCACCTGTTGTGCCTTCGGCTCCACCCGGCATTTGCACACTGTGGGTAGCGTCGAAAACCATCGGGTGCTCATACTCCTTTAGGAGATGAAACCCACGCATATCGACAACCAGATTCTGGTAACCAAAGGTCGTTCCGCGTTCGGTCAGCCAAATCTCTCTGGCACCGGCCTTTTCGAGTTTATCGACCACGTAACGCATTTCGTAAGGACTCAGAAACTGGCCCTTTTTTACATTCACGGTGCGGCCGGTCTTGGCTGCAGCAACCAGCATATCCGTCTGCCGGCAGAGGAAGGCCGGTATCTGCAATACATCCACCTCTTCGGCCAGCAACGCGGCCTGTTCAGGGGTGTGAAAATCGGTCAGGGTCGGAAATCCGAATTTACCTCGAATCCGCGCCAGCCACTCCAGACCCTTTTCCAAACCCGGTCCGCGGGGCGACTGCAATGAAGTGCGATTGGCCTTGTCGAACGAACCTTTAAACAGAATCCGCAATTTCGGGTAGCGCTCCCGAAGCCCAGCCAGATGCTCCGCCACTTCCAGGCAAAGGTCTTCGGTTTCGAGAGTGCAAGGACCGGCGATCAGCAGCAGACGATCGGCTTCGTAGAGAGGAATTGGCATTGCTCGTTTATGATTTGCGGCGTTTAAGGGCAGCCGCAACAAATGCCGCGAAAAGTGGATGCGGCTTGCGTGGCTTGCTCTGGAACTCCGGGTGATACTGGACTCCGACAAACCAGGGATGCTCCGGAATCTCAATAATTTCGACCAGATCGCGCTCGGGATTCACCCCGCCAATGCGCAGACCCGCTTTGACCAATTGGTCGCGGAAAGCATTGTTAAACTCGTAGCGGTGGCGATGGCGTTCGGAAACCTGGTCGACCCCATAAGCCTCGCGGCTGAAGGTCCCAGGCTGCAGTGCGCAGTTACAGGCGCCCAGACGCATAGTTGCACCCTTGTCTTCGAGTTCGCGTTGGTCGACCATCAAATCAATGACCGGGTAGGCGGTGGTCGGATCGAATTCGGAGCTGTGTGCCCCCTCCAGTTTTGCCACATTGCGGGCAAACTCAATCACCGCCACCTGCATGCCCAGGCAC
>JBJHBN010000047.1:0-10056 GCA_050485505.1 Opitutales bacterium
AGCCCATAGAGATTACTGGTGACAAAGTCGCCAGCGTCGAGCTTTACCCCGACCTCAGCCTGGAAGACGCCCGCCAAGTCGTGCTCAAGACTGTTATCAACCGCAGTTGGACCATTGTGGAAGAAGACGAGGATGCCGGCATCATTGTCGTCAACCTCGTGCACCGTCGCCACGACTCGACGCTTTACCTGACCTACACCAAGGACAGCCTGACGATCCATTCCGATTCCTGGCGGATCAACCGCTCCGGCGAACGCACAGGTAGAGATCATCCTTCGGGCTGGATCAACAACATTGAGAAGGACGTGAAAGTTTTCTGGCAACGCACTGCAACCGATTTGTGATTTCAGGTCCCAAAGAGTGTCGGTCCAGCGCCACCGGGAAAATGCCTGAGCCCTTTGTCATCGGTGACGCATCCGCCACGGAGGCCCAGCTGCTGCGCCTGCATTTTGATCCGACCTCCCCGGGTCCCGGTTTTGATTGCTCCCGCAAGCGCCTGACCCTTCCGGTCCGTGCCAGCGTACCGGACGAACCATTTGCGCTCCGCCTACCGGCCGCCTCCACAAGCACACGGGGCCCCGTCACCTACTGGCGCAATGAAAGCCACATCGTGGGCGTCGCCTGCGTCGCCGTCGATGTGGATCAGCTCGAAGAGGAGAGCCATGCGCTCTATCAGGCATTGCTCAAGGCCTGCGAGGGCCTGAACCTCTACCGCATTTGGAACTGGGTTCCGAACATCAACCGCAACGCCCCTAACCAAAATGAGCACTACCGCCTGTTCTGTGCCGGGCGGGCCCGAGCATTCAATGATGCCTTTGCCTCCGACTCGGAGGCGCGTATGCCGGCCGCGTCTGCGGTGGGTCTTGCCTGCAATCATCTGGTGGTCTGCTTTACGGGAGGGACGGCTGCAGCCGAACACCGGGAAAACCCTCGCCAGATGCCGGCTTACCGCTATCCGCAGACCTACGGTCCCTGCCCACCGAGTTTCGCTCGTGCCACCCGCATCGGCACGGTCCAACCCTGGACTTTTATTTCGGGCACCGCTTCCATAATCGAAAGCGAAACCCAATTCACCGATGACTTGAACGGGCAACTGGAAGTAACCCTGGAGAACCTTCGCCTGGTCGGTGTCGCAGATGCCTCCCGCCGCTTTATCCGCGTCTACCTACGGCACTGGAAAGACCTGCAAAAGGTTCAGGCTTTCCTCGAACAACAACTGCTGAAGCCGCAGGACGAAGTCAGCTATTTGGAATCCGACCTCTGCCGCGCCGACCTGTTGGTCGAAATTGAAGCCTGCTTCTCCAGCTGAATTTCAACTGTCGAGTCCAAGCAGTTCCAGCATCTGCTGGCGACAGGCTTTCCCGCGCGCAAAGAGCGGCAATGCGGAGACAACGACACACTTCTTGGGCCGCACCCATACTGGCAGCGATTCGCGCAATTGCCCGCGCAAAGTTTCCACCTGCACTTCGCCCGCCACCACACAGGCAATTGCCAGCTCATCTCCACGGTCCGGATAGGCGTGTAGCCAGCAATCCTCGACGCCCTCCATTTGCCGGATCGTCGATTCCACTTCGGCTAAAGAAATCCGCCGCCCGGCAATCTTGACCTCGCCTTCTCGCCGACCGGTCAACTCCAGCTCTCCGTTATCGTTCCAATGCCCAATGTCGGCAACTTCAACCTTGCCGTGCTTACCCTGCCGCAAGGGATTGCCTTCGGTGTAAACCGCTGCACTGGAAACCGATACACCGCCTTGGGCATCCAGCTCAATGCACACGCCGGGCAGGGCTTCGCCGACACTGACAGGATCGCCGGGCTGCGGTAGCCTGCGGTTGAAGGCGATGCCTCCGGTCTCACTCGATCCATAAAAATTGCGAACCGGCACCTTAAAACGCTCCATGAATGCATCCCTCACCCGAGCATCGAGTCGGCCTCCCGCTGAAATAACCCGCTTCAAGCAGAGTCCGGTTGGGACCTCGCTTCGACTCAAGGCTCGCACCAGGGGCGGCACAGCTGGAAACACAGTGACTTTATGACGGACCAGATCTTCCAGCATCTCCTGCGGGAAATAACCCTTGCCACAGACAATGCAAAGGCCTTCGAGAATCAGCGGGAATATCAGATTGCCCAGCCCATAGGAATGGCCGAAAGGAATCACCGCATAGTTCCGGTCCTCCACCTCGAGGCCCATCCCGGCCATCACCTGACGACCGTCCGCCAACATCTCCTCGTCTTTGAATACATACAGCTTCGGCTCGCCGGTGCTCCCGGAGGTCGCCTTGATCAAACAACTGCCGGGCGGGCAGCGGCGGTCTCCTCCAACGACTTCCCATTCAGACAGACGCAGGAGTCTTGCTCCGGCACTTCGTGCGGATTTGCGAATACGCTCCACTCCTAGCTGCAACTCCAAGGGCAGCACAACTACTCCAAGGCGCTGGGCAGCGAGAAAAGTCGAAACCCAAGCCAGGCCATTGGGTTCCGCCAACACCAGCACTTCACCGGCCTCAATACCGCTTGCCTGCAATTCTTTCACGCCGGTGGCGACGGCGGATTCGACTTCCCCAAAGGTCCATGTATGCCCTGTCGCCGCATCCACCAAAGCGGTATCCCTGCTCCGATTGCCGACGGTTCGACACCAGACTTTATCTACTTCGGTCGCCATTACCACTAAGAAGCTTCAATCCAGATTCCAAACTCCGCTTCCGCCTGCACCTCGGCAGCTGCGTTCTCCAGCCAGGCCCTGAAAAGGAACAGGCCGGAGCCCTCTCCCTGCAAACGCTCCACCCGAATCGATGCTTCTTTCGAAACATCAACCTCAAAGGCCTGCAAAGACAGTGAGCGAATCAATACCAGGCGGCCCTCCGGCGGTCTCTCCCTTGGTGTCACAACCGCGCTGCCCAGCGCTGCCGCCTGCGCCATCCACTCAATGATCCAGTAAGCCGGAATCGGTTCCGCCCGACCAACACCCAGCCATCGGCGGGGCAAATCCACAAGGCTGCAACGCCAGCGGCTGTCATCGAGAACCTCAACACCAGCAACTACCCGCATCGGTTCCCGGTGCGGTAACATCTGGTCCAATTGCGACTGCTCAATCCTTTCCATGCACAAATATCCATGTCAGCAACCACCCTACCAGGACGCAAACGCTAACCGTCTGCCCCAGGTGCTGCACCGCGGCAACCGAACTGCTGCTGAGCCAAAGAAATGAACTCGCCGTCGTCACCGCGGATAAATGAATCGAAACAGGCATCGGTCGCTGATACCTCCGCGCGTTCAGAGCAAAGAGGCTGTAGTCCAAAATGAGGCAGGCCCCAAGAAACGCACCCATCAGGTCAAAGAGGTCCAATCCGCTTCGCCACAGGGACAACATTGAGAAGCTGATACTCACCGCTCCGCAAACAACTCCCAGCACCAGGAAAAACTCCCGCGACCGCAAAAACGCAAACAACACCGCAGCCATCACCGCGGCGGCCACCAGAATAAGCCCCATCAAAGATCTGCGGTATTCCGCGAACAAAGTGTTCAAGTGCGTGAGCTGACTGTGACGCACAACCCCAGGCAGCGCCTCCAGCTGTGCCAGTTGCTCGGGTGCCTTGTCCACCGAAAGACTGAACCAGGCGGGCTGTTCTCCATCTCCAGCCGAAAACAGCAACATCAGCGGCCCGGACATGGCGGCGGAAGTCTCAGCCACCAGGCGGTCCCAATAATCGGTCTCCGAAACCGATGCCCTCCATTGCAGCCAATCTTCAAAAAAGGGCTCAAAAGCCTGCACTTCAAATTCTGCCCGATCCAATTCACTGGCCAGGGCCTCCGCAAAAACATCCCCCTCTCGCTCAAGCCAGACTTCCAAATCGCCGAGCAGAGTTGGATCCGGAATCCATTCCCAGATTTTGATCGCCGAATCCAAAGCCCCATCCAGACGCTGTAAAACCTCTGCGAGACGGCCCCTGGCCTCCCGCCAATCGCTGCCCGTCACGAGCAGGACTTCGGCGTCTGTTACCGTATGAATCTGGGCCTGAATATCCGCTTCCAGGGCATACAGCTCCGGCGTCGGATATTCGAGCATCCGCAGATCATCGGTCCATTCCATCCGGGATGCAGCCAGAAGGAAAAGAATTACGACGGCTGGAATAGTCACGAAAATTGGTAGTTTAGGCGCCTTGATCGCAGGCAAACGACGCCCCAGCAAAGCCGCATCCGCAGGCTGCAACCAGGCCCGCACCGAGAGGGCAGTCACCAAGGCTCCGGTCAAGCCAGACAAAACAAATACCCCGGTTTGCTGCAACAGGGGCAAAGGTGCGGCAAGGAACAGGCTAAAGCCAATGGCGGTTGAAGCAAATCCCAGCAGCAGGGGAAACAGGATGCCCTTCAGCGCACCCTTTCCGGTAATGGTGTGAATTGCGTAGTCGGCAGCAATTCCAGCAAGGATTGCTCCCAGCACCAGAGCAAGCACATGTATTTGATCATACAATACAATCATGGCCCCCGCTCCACACACTACGCTGCCAGCGACCACCACAGCGACTGCCAGAAGGGGCTTCAGGCTCCGCACCAGCAGAAACATCAACACCAGCACCGAAACAAAGATTGCCACATTCAAACGTCCGACTTCCGCACTGATACCCTGCCGGTTCGCCTGAGCAAACCGAACGACACCGCTGTAGCGCCAGTCGGCCTCCGCCCATTTATCCTGCAAACTGATGCGCAGGGACTCCATGCCTTCCGTCAACGCCTCCTGCACGGCCGGGTCCAAGGGGTCGCCGCGCAGGGTCAGCATAAGGGGAATGGTATCGGTTCCGCCAATGGCTTCGGTCCGCAGAACGGATAATCCCGAGGAAATGAGCAGCAAAGGGTCTGCGGGAATCAGTTCATCCCAGACAAAGGCATCGGGTTCCGCCAAAAATTGATCGAGATCCTCAACCGCAGCCTCGGCCATGCTTTGCGGATCCTTTTCCACATGCCCTTGCCACCACTGAGGAAACCTCAGCCCAAGCCGCTGGCTCCACCAGAACTCCGCCTGATCTTCGATCCAAGTCGTTTCGTCCAGACGGAAGACGCCTTCAACCGCCGAAATCTCAGCCAACTCGGACTCCACAAAAGACCACAATCCTTCCACCTGATCCGGAGCGTGCAAAACTGCCCAGACAATCCCAGCCTGTTTCGATTGCACCCAACTGAGCACCAGACGTCCTTCAACCGCTTCGCCTTCAGGCAGAAGATCCCCAACATTTGCCGACAGGCGTTCACTCCAGGAAACAAAAACCAAGCCCAGAGCAACCGCAGCCAGACAAAGGAACCAGACAAGTGACAGCCTTTTCATCGTTCCACTCCATCCTCCGTTTCCCGAAAGAATGCTTCCTGCAGAACATCTGCAGACCATTGCTCAACTGTTCTGGAATCCCGGATTTCGATTTCCACCCGGCTGCGTTCATCCCGCCAGATTTCAAGCTTGTCTACGGCATCAGCCTCACCCGAAACCTCTATACGCTCGACCATTGCCGCCACCTCGGAACTCTCCAGTGGGTTTAGCTGGATCGACCAGCGAGCCTCATCGAACTCAGCCACGATATCGAAAGAAGCCTCCCAGACCGTGCGATCAAACCGAAACACGTCCAAGAGTATGGCACGCAGGAAGTCCGATTCTTCGGACGACGGCATGCGTCGCGGGGAGCCTCCACGCTGACTTTGAAACACCGCATCTGAACGGATCAACATCACCTGGGTCCGCGGTTCAGAGTAACTCAGGCTCAACCCCAATTCAGCATCCCAGCGCATAGTCCCGCGGAAGTCCGCCGGCACCCTGCGAAAGCCGCGGTGACGGCTCTCCCGAAATTCACTTTCGACAGCTGCGGCGGAGGACAGGCTTTCCAGCAATGCTTCAAGGTTCCATGCCGAATCCGGCTCTTCCGCCAGCAACGAAGCAGTGCCCAAACACCCCAACAAACATGCGCAAAGCAATACCCGAATCATGACACCCTCCAGTTTCGCAGCGCCCGTCGGATACCCCACTGGCGCAGCAGCAACCATTCGGGAACCAGACGGAAATGCAACAGAGTCAGTTTAACATTATCCCGAAGGTAGTTGAAATGAGATACGCCGCCCTCTGCTGCCTTGAAATAGCGAACCGGTGCTTCCACCTGACGCGGACGGCAGCCGAGCCAGACCATGCGCACGGCAACTTCCGGATCAAAATCAAAACCCCGCGCAAAGGGTGTCTGGTCCATGGCTGCCAGAAAGGCCTGCAGCGGATACACACGCATGCCAAACAGCGTGTCCCCCAATCCACAAAAATGGGTTTCCAGATCCGTCCACCAAATGGTCAGCTTGCGCCCCTTCAGGCGCGCCGGAGGCACGTCCGGTCCAAAGATCGGCTTGCCCATGATCAAGTCCTGCGGATGTGTCCTCGCGGTTTCCATAAATGCCGGAATGCGGTCCGCCGGATGTTGCCCGTCCGAATCCATCGTTAACAGATGAGTAAAGCCTGCTGTTGCCGCCCTACGCGCCCCCGCCAACACTGCCGCACCCTTACCGCCGTTCCGTTCCAGACGAACAATCGTCAGTCGCTTGATAGACTCTCCGGTTATCTGCGCCAGTTCTCGGTCGCTGCCGTCGGTACTGCCATCCACGACCACCAGAACCGGATATCCGGAATCCAAAGCCGCTTGGACTGTGGACCGCAACCGAACACCGGAATTATAGGAAGGAATGAGAATGGTGGGATTAAAACTCATCGCCTGCCTCGTTATCCACACAAAGTAACAGGAATTGGGCCGCTAATTTATCCGCCTTTCGGATTCGTGCCTGTATCCCCCTTCCCTGCTTTAAAAAATGCATTTCGAGCCGGTCGCCCGGCTGAATTGGTTGCAGGTATTTGGCGCTGCGCACTTCGGGTTTAACCCTGACCCCCAGCACATCCGCGACCGCCCAGACCCAGCCCAGCAACACCGCACCCGGAACGATCGGGAATTGGGGAAAGTGTCCGTCAACAGAGGGATGATCCAAAGGCACTTGCAGGGTGCAGGAATGCTGCCCCCGCTCGCCCCGTTGGATGTCATGCAATGCTGGCAGATGGGGAAACATACTCTTTGGGTTGGTATTCCGCTTCAATGCGTTTGGCAAAATCGTGTGCCCGTTCAGCTGGCTGCGCCTGAGTGCGAAAGCACTCTTCAATTAAATAATGTACCGGCAAACGGGGACAGCGCCAGGCGGGACAGCTCTTGCTTAGAATATCCGAGTGCGGGTCGATCGTCAGGCACATGACCGGACTGCCCGACTGCACTGCAATCAGCGCATAGCCCGACCGGAATGGACCCAGTCCATGCGCCGGACTTCGCGTGCCTTCAGGAAATAGAATCAAATTGCCTCCGCTCCGCAAATGCTCAATGGCCTGGCGAACGCCATCAATGCCCGAATCATTGCGAATAAATCCGGCCATGTGTGCGCCAGGATTACTGCAAATTCCACGGTGCATGCTGGCTTTATAGTAACAAATGGCCTGCGGTATTTTCGACAACAGAACAGGCGCATCGAGCATACTTGGATGGTTGGCCAGAACAATACAGCCCTTCAACTTGCCCAAGCTGCCATCCTTCAATCGAATCTCATGGGAATAATTTCCGGTGCATTTTAACAGCCAGATATAAAACTGCATCCCTCTTTGAATCCAACGGCGGGTCGATGCCTGCGTGGTTTTCCGATACGGAAAGAAGCTGCGCAAGGCAGCGACGGTATTGAAACAGAAGGTAAGCCAGCCAAAAAAGCCGACTAGAACATAATAACCGATGCACTTCACGATGCCACCTCCTCGTTCAGTGGCTCAAAGTTGAACCACAGATAAGGGTCGGCCCGCAACAAGGTCTCAACCTGCTTCAGAACCGCCTGGAAGTGGAGTTTGCCCCGGGCAAGGGAGTCCGCCTTGCTGTCACTCGGCTCAAACACAGCTGAAGTAACAACAGGAATCGATCCGCGCTCATCCCGGCGAGCGGCGAAGGCAAAGACGATCGGGACCTGAAACAGCGCGGACAGGTGGTAGATGGTGAAAGGAAACCAGCGTTGGGCTCCTAAAAATTCGAAGGCCTCACGGCGGGCCCCGAAACCAAGCCGGTCACAATGCAGTGCGACACTATGCCCGGCCTCCAACGCCCGCTTCAGAGCGAAAAGCATCTCCTCCGGCTGATTGATCCAGATAAACTTCAGACTCCCGCCAAAGGCCTCTCCGAGGGCATCCGTGTCACGGGAATTCCCAACCCTGAGACGAATCATATGGATCTCACGATTGAAGTCGGAAAGGTAAGCGCCCATCAAATCCGCTTCGCCGATGTGAAAGGATCCAAACAAGGCGGCACGATCCGATCGACAGAGCTCCATAAAGGCCTGCCCAGCCTGTTCATCGGCAAGGTGAAACCGTGGCTGCAGTCCACGACTCAGTTCCAACTTGGCAACCAATGTCTCGGCAAAATCCGCAAAGTGTCGCCACTGCTGCAATACCGTTTGCGGCTTTCCCGTCACCGTTTGCCAATACGCCTGGCTGTAGAACCGTGCCCGCGGCATAAGCGCCCAGCCCACCACCGCGCCAGCGCGCAGCGCCCAACGGAATAGCGGCCGCGGTAGCCAGGCCGATGCACTCTGCAAAAACCGATAGCCCCAGGTCGGGCCTGGATTCCTTTGCTCAGCCTTCATTGTCCCACCGCCATTGAATGTGTCCGCCCCCCGGGAGCGCTCCGGAGCGCGCTCCTTTAAGCTCATCGAGCCATTCCGCCCAATCCAGACCGGTCGCAAAGGCCGTACCCGCGTTCTCCGCGGACCACCGCACAGAGCCCAGCGAGGACTCCGTTCGCGTCTGGCTGAGGCAAATCACAATCCCCCAGGTGGTATCCGATGCCAGGCCATACTCGACTAAGCCTTCTCCAGCCTCTTCGGCCAATAAAACGTAGCTTCGTGCTTCCGCGCGATGCAGGGCAACCTTACAGAGCTTTTCAAACAAGCCTGCGGCGGCCCCGGGCATCGGAATCAGGTTGCGGAGCGGCTGAGCTCTTGCAATCAAAGCCTGCTGCACGGCACTCGGGTGAATGGAGGTCTGGAACAAGGTCGGGCTCGCCGCATCCGGCAGGCCCGCAATGTATTTCTCCAAAGCCCGGTTTTCCGCGTAGGTGGAGCCGTAAACCAGCGCATCCTCTGCGCTCGGCGGGAAGGGGTCCAGCAGCCAATAGGCAACCTTGCCCAACTGACTCATCCGGCGAGCGCTGCGGCGGGGGATGCGGTCCTTCAGCTCCGCCTCACGCCCGGCGGCATCTTCGGCTTCCGGCAACCAAACCCGACAATACTGGATGTATTTTTCAAGCATGACTTATCAACGCGGCGCCATGAGCGCCTCCAAAGGCATTGCACAACAACAGCACGGAATCCATCGAGCGTACATCGACTGGATCCGCGCATACGGCTTCGCTGAAAAAGGGCGCCCTTGAGCCAACAGTTCCGGGGATTCTGCCCTGCGCGTGTCCCTTCAGGGCCAGCACCAGCTCCACCAGGGCGCAGCTGCCAAGGCTGTGACCAAGACTGCCCTTCCAACCCAGCAGAGCCCGTCCTGGGAACAGTCGTGCCACAGCAGCCGCCTCCAGACGACCGGCCTCCAGGGTCCCGGTGCCATGCCCTTTGACCCAGAATTTCCGCTGTGAGAGCTTTTTCGAGAGTGGCCGCAGGACCTCGTCAAAGCCTATGCCCGATGGGTCGTTGGCGGTGAACTGATACATCTCGTTCCACAGGCTTGAGGCTTCCAGCTTCCAGGGCGCTTTGCTCCTGGAAAGGCTTGCCCAGGCCGCACCGTCGCCCAAGCCAATAGAGCCCACTTCCTGATCCCGATAGGGCGCCGGCATGCCGCTGTTGAGGATTTTCAGGGAATTGAAACCGCAACTGACAAAAGGCCCCACGTAGTCAAAGCTCACAATCAACACTTCTTCAACACTGCCCGCCTCGATCCATTCCGAAGCCAGACACAACGCGATCTGTGCCGACACGCAGGCGTGCGAAACTATATGCAGCGCATCGCCCCATTTGAAGTAC
>JBJHBN010000048.1:0-4367 GCA_050485505.1 Opitutales bacterium
AAACGGATCATCTTCCAGGGATTGGGAAATGTTGGATACCATGCGGCATATTTTCTGCAAAATAAGGGCAAAGCATTGATCACCGGCATCATCGAACAAGAGGGTGCCTTGCACGCGAAAGACGGACTTGATGTCGAAGCGGTATTCAAGCACCGCCGGGACACCGGTTCGCTGGAGGGATTTGCCGGAGCTGAATTCATCGCGGAAGGCCAGTCCTTGCTGGAAGCGGATTGCGATGTTTTGGTTCCCGCAGCTCTGGAGGACCAGATTACCGCCGAAAATGCACCGAGAATCCGCGCCCGCATCGTTGCTGAGGCAGCCAATGGGCCGGTAGATTTCGATGGCCAAAGCATCTTACAGGAGCGTGGAATTCTCCTGTTGCCCGACGTCTATCTGAATGCGGGCGGAGTGACGGTCTCCTACTTTGAATGGCTGAAAAACAGGGCTGGTGTCAGTTTTGACCGTATGTTTTCACGCCACGAACAGCTCAATAAAATTCGCATTGTCGAAACTCTGGAATCCCTTACCGGTAAACCGGTGCCCGAGCCGGTTCGCAAGGAATTGGTTCAGGGGGTCAGTGAAAAAGATATGGTAATCGCTGCCTTGGATCAAACCATGATCCACTCCTACCACCAGATCCACAATGTCTGGAAGAGCCGGGATCTGCCGGATCTACGTACGGCAGCTTTCCTTCTCAGTATTGAGCGCATAGCGGAAAGCTATGCGCAGCACGGAATCTTTCCCTGAGACCGGAGCATATTTCCCCTTGAAAGGAATTCGATTCTGTCCCCTACTTGAGACTTCTCGACTGTCTCATGAGTAAAAATATTTCTGCTTCTGAAAGCCCGTCCAGCTTCTCGCCACGGGAACAAATGTTAAAAGCCATTGGGCCTGGGATTCTGATGGCCGGGGCGGCGATCGGCGGCTCCCATCTGGTTTCCTCCACTCAAGCGGGCGCCCGCTACGGTTGGGCCTTGCTGGGGCTTTTGCTGCTGGCAAACTTATTCAAGTATCCGTTTTTCCTCTACGGTGAGCGCTACACTGCGGCAACTGGAGAAACGATCCTGCACGGTTTCCGGCGCATGGGCAAACCGTACCTGTTGGCCTTTTTCGGCCTAAATCTGGTCAATGCCTTTCTCAACATTGCCGGTGTGGCGATGATTACGGCAAGTCTGTCGCTGAACCTCGGCCTCAGGGGCTTGGGTATTCCTTTGCCCGAGCTCAGCCTGATGGTCGCCTCAATTTGTGCGGTCGTTATTATTATCGGTCACTACCGTATGCTCGATAAGATCGCAAAGGTCGTCATTTTGCTGCTGGCCTTTTCCACTTGCATCGCGGTTTTTGCAGCGGCCTTGACACCAAGTGTTGCAGCCGAAGGCTTTGTCAGTGAATCCCCTTGGGACCTGGCCGCGCTCGGGTTCATCATTCTCTTCATGGGCTGGATGCCGGCACCTATTGATGTTGCGGTCTGGCCATCGTTGTGGATGCCGGCCCGTCAACGGGAAACGGGGCACCGTGCAACAATGGGACAGGCGATGGTCGATTTCCACATTGGCTACATTGCTACCGTAGTGCTTGCGGTGTTTTTTCTCGCCCTCGGTGCGCTCGTAATACACGGCACCGATCAGGAGTTCTCCATGGCGAGCGCTGCATTCGCCAGCCAGTTGGTGGACTTATACACCGATTCCATCGGTAGCTGGGCCTATTGGATCATCGCCATCGCCGCATTCACCGCAATGTTCAGCACAACCCTTACCTGCATTGACGGCTGGCCACGATCCCTCGCGACTTGCTGCACCTTGTTTAAAAGCGAACAACCCAGCGCCAATTTACGTCCAATCCACATCACCTGGATCGTGCTGAGTGTGATCGCAACTTACGTGATCACCAAATTTTACCTGCAGAGTTTGGGCCAAATGCTCGAGGTCGCGATGGTGATTTCTTTTCTGACTTCACCCGCTTTCGCATATATCAACTATAGGGCCATTTGCTCGCCCTGGGTGGAGGAACGCTTTCGCCCTGGACCCATTCTGCATACCCTTAGCTGGGCAGGAATGGCCTTTTTCATAGGTTTTACGGGTCTGTTTCTCTGGTGGTTCTTTTGGATGTAGTAAGCATGCTGCTCTCACATTCAAAAACTCAGCTGCTTAAAGCTGTGTCTCTGCCAGACGAATGAGTGCCGTTGCACGCCATGACGGCACCCGAATGGTTCGCGCAAGTTCAATAGCCTCAGTCGTTTCCCCAGCTTTTGCTGTCGCAACTGCTATTTCAGAAAGGGCCCAAGCCTGGGCCGTCAACCACTCAACAGCGCCGACCCTCTCAAGCGCCTTCTCGCGCTCACCGATGGCGGCATAAGCGACAGCTACCTCCGCTTGATTCCACGAACGTGCCGCTGGAACTGTCAATCCGCGCACGATGGTCTCAGAAGCTTCCATCGCCGCCAACGCCGATTCTTTATCGCCAGCAGCAGAAAATGCCCGGGCAAGTAAGCCGTAACTTTCGATCTGCCAATAGTATTCGGCAATGGAATCCACCAAGGGCTTGCTTTCATTCAGCAGCGGCAACGCCTGCTCTCGTTTTCCAGCATGTGCGAGCACTTTGGCAACACGAATCTGTATGGTTGCACGCCCATATGGATCCTCTACCTGAGCTGCCGCTTCGAGCGCTTGATCCAACAGGTTTTCCAATCGCTCCATATCGACAGGATCTCTTTTAACCATAACCTCCAGCATGTCGGCCAGAGCCCAACTCAGGCCCGAAGGGTCCGGAATGTCGGCCAACGATTTCAGCGCCTTCGTCCAGTCTCCAGCCTCCGCGCGGGCTAAAGCAATAAACCCCCGTGATTCGGCAGCAGCAGACGGATCCGGTATGCCTTCGGACAAAGCCTCTGCCAGTTCCATCATGCCGGCCCTTGCCGCACAACCGCTCATCCAGCTGAGCAGCCAGGGTCGCTCTCCAGCATCCTCTACTGAAGCCAATAGTGCCTGCGCCCTCTGGATGCTTTCGAGGGCGAGTTCAGCATTGCCGGCCTTCTGATATACAACGGCCATCTCAGACAGCGCTCTGATTTGCATATCCACCGCATCCATGTCTGCAACAACGGCACCGACCGTTTTCAGCAATTCAATGGCCCGGTGATTCTCGCCCTTTTTTGACCAAACAGCGGCAATCTCTGTCAGATTCATCGTCTGAGCAACGATATCATCCAAATCCTCACTGATGGATTGGGCTTCCTCAAGCCAGGTGCTCTCTGCCAACGCTTTGCCCGCAAGCAACATCCAACCACACAATCCAACTACCAGTAGCCTCTTCATGGCTTCAGCATCGCCAGTTGAAGACAGCTTTCAAACGAAATTTGCAAAATTCCTATATCAGGGCACACACTTGATAACCGTTCGTGGTATGACACCTTGAAACCGATGAGTTTGGTCCCTTTGCCTTCCTCTGAGCGTCAGCCTTGACAGCCTCCGCCCACTGTCCAAGTCTCCTAAGCCTTATCTTTAAGAACGGGGGCGTAGCTCAGCTGGATAGAGCAACGGTCTTCTAAACCGTAGGTCGTGGGTTCGAATCCCGCCGTCCCTGCCATTTTTAAGGGAATTGCCGGAAAACTTGCCGAGATGCTGCGGCACCCTCGGTGAGGCTACCCTGCCCTGTCAGCAGTTTCAGCCGTAAAGAACAAAGCCGGGCAGAGGGATCTGCCCGGCTTTGGATTTAAATAATTACTGAGACTTCGCGGATCAGGCTTTGCTGAAATGCAGGATGCCCCAATCGAGGACGCCCTGGTTGCCGGCGTTAATCCAGTGGCTTAGGCCGTTTTTCATGCGTTCACGGTAGTCTTTGCTGCAAAATTCACTCAGCTCGACATCGCGGCTTTCCAGTTCGGAACGGACGCGACTGTAGTGTTTTGGAAGATACTCCGAGAGGCGCTCAATTTCGACGGTCTTCCAGCCGAGATCATGAGCGAATTGCTCATACACATCGAATGAACCCATCGAAGCCAAATGAATGCGTGCCAGGACGGGCTTGAGCACTTCGGGATCGGCATCCACTTTCTGCATCGGATCGGTGAAAATGAACTCACCGTCCTGGCGAAGCACGCGTTCGACTTCCTCGAAAACCTTTTTGCGCGCTCCACTGTGCAGGATGGCGTCCTGAGACCAGACAACATCGAAGGTGTCTTCCTTGAAAGGCAGGTCTTCGAAGGTTCCATCGACGACCTCAATAAGGTGGTCGAGACCCTGTTCTTTGTTCATCTGGCGATTGCGTTCGTTTTGAACGGTACTCAGATTCAGGCAGACAACGTGAACGCCCCACTTTTTAGCGAGGTAGCGGGCGGATCCACCATAACCGGCGCCAATATCAAGGAT